>JAHHTV010000030.1 GCA_020024395.1 Anaerotignum sp.
CCGCATATCAATTTACAATTCTATCACACATTCATAAAAAAGGCAACGACGGTTTTTAGAAAGAATGTGTTAAAAAAAGCGATTTTTGCAGTAAAATATAGAAAAGCGTTAGCATTTTTTGCTAACGCCCTATCGTTTTTCATTGTTTTTTAATCTTCATCAAAATGAATGACACCCACATAATCCAAATTTCTATATTTTTGTGCATAATCCAAACCATAACCCACAACAAATGCATCTGGTATGCTAAAGCCTACATAATCCACAGGCACATCTACCACACGACGGTCAGGTTTATCCAACAATGTACAAATTTTGAAATTTTTTGGATTTCTGTGCAACAGCAATTCACGCAAATGACTCAATGTTCTGCCACTATCAATAATGTCTTCCACCAACAGCACATTTTTTCCGCTGATATCTTCGTCCAAATCACGCAATATTTTTATGTGACCACTGCTTTCTGTTTTGTCACCATAGCTAGAAACATCCATAAAGTTCAATGTTACAGGCAAATTCAATTTTTTTGCCAATTCCACCAATGTCACAACGCCGCCTTTGAGTACACAAACCAATTCTACTTGTTCTCCTGCAAAATCTGCTTGTACTTGTTCTGCAATTTCTTCCAATCTTTTTGAAATTGCTTCTGATGAAATCATGACTTCAATTCTTTCTTTCATGGTTTTTTCCCTCCGTTATACGAACCCACATATATTTTTTGGTTGTTTCATCAGCTGCAAAAGCCACTGATGTTTGTCCGCCATATATCCATAAAATTTCTTCGCCGCAAGCCAGCAACGGTATTGTATCTCTTTTGGCTTTTGGTATTTTTTCATCTATGAAAAGTGCTTTCAGCTTTTTTGTACCGCCACGCAGTCGTATCAAATCGCCTGCTCTGCGATTGCGAACACATAAACTTTTTTTTATTTTATCATAATCGAATAACTTCGTACAGTCGTTGTGATAAAATTCCTCATTTTTTTCAGTCAGTATCCCACATTCTACCAAAACGCCTGCTTCTTTGATATCCATTTTGGTTTCAAAATGTAAGTCATATTGATATTGTGTTTGTAAAATTTGTTCTTTGCGAAACCATACCTTCTGATATTCTGCACAAAACTGCCAACCGCCCACAATTTGTACAAAACCATTCTGATTTTGCATCACCAAAAGCTCCATTGCCTCCAAATGTGCTTGTGTCAAATTTTTGGTACTACCCACCGCTTCCTCTACAGCCAAACGCAACACCCGCCGCCGCAATGCCTTATGCAAATTTTGCAGCATTTCTTTTTGCAAACAAACGGCTTTTTGCTCCATACGAATTTTTTGATACATTTGTTTTGCGGTTTGTGTCATGAAATCATTTTCTTCTGCCAATAAATTTGCTGTTTTTGCCAAATGTGCGGCACTGCCACCATGCACTTGTTCCAGTAGTGGTATCACTTGTAAACGAATTTTATTTCTTGTATATGCTGTTTCAAAATTTGTGCTATCTTGTTGATAACAAAGTCTATGTTGTTGACAATATTGTTCAATCTCTTTTCTGCTACAAAATAACAATGGGCGAATGATATTTTTTCGTATTGGCAACATACCTGTCAAACCTTCTAAACCTGTTCCCCTGCATAATCGCATCAATATGGTTTCTGCTTGGTCATCGGCATGATGTGCCACTGCAATGCGTCCTGTCTGTTCTGCCTGTTTCGCAAATATTTCATACCGAAAATTTCTGCCTGCTTCTTCTACTGTGCATTTTTGTTCTTTTGCCATTTTTGCCGCATCAAAGCATACAACTGTACAAGGTATCTGTAAGCTTTCACTGTATACCTTTGCAAATGCTGCATCTGCATCTGCTTCTTTTCCACGCAGCCCATGATGAATATGCACTGTTTCCAACTGCCAATGGTATTGTTTGTGCAATCGCCATAATATATGCACCAAAGCCACAGAATCCGCACCACCAGAAAGTCCTATCACAATTTTTGTATTTTGTGGACACATATCATATTGCATGATGGTTTGTCGCACTCGTTCCAACAACATATCTTTCACCACCCTTTTTCTCTTTCTCAAAGACTTTACAACAAAAAACAACATTTCGTCAATGATTTTCTTTTTACAAATAATATGCTATACTAACATCAAAATCAAAAGGAGGTAAAATATCATGAAATTTCAATACTACATTCCATCAAAAATATTATTCGGCAGTGGACAATTAGACCGCTTGCACAAACAAAAAGAATTAGGTAAAAAAGCACTCATTGTCATTTCTGGTGGTACATCTGTAAAAAAATTTGGTTATCTTACCCGCTTAGAAGAACAACTCAAAAAAGCAAATGTGGATTATGTCATTTTTGACAAAATATTACCCAATCCCATAGAACGCCATGTCATGGAAGGGGCAGCACTTGCAAAAGCACAACAATGTGACTTTGTCATTGGCTTGGGTGGTGGTTCCATCATAGACTCTGCAAAATCCATTGCGGTTATGGCAAACAATGAAGGCACATTATGGGATTATATTTATGGTGGTACAGGTGGTGGAAAACCCGTTCCAAACAAACCACTTCCTGTCATTGCCATTACAACCACCGCAGGCACAGGCACAGAAGCAGACCCTTGGGCTGTTATCACAAATGAACAAACAGGCGAAAAAATCGGTTTTGGCTATGATGATACATTCCCTATACTTTCCATTGTTGACCCCGATTTGATGCTTTCTGTCCCTGAAAAATTAACTGCATATCAAGGTTTTGACGCACTATTCCACAGTACAGAAGGCTATATCAACCGCCGCACAAACCCTTTGAATGATATGTACGCATTAAAAGCCATTGAATTGATTGGCAAAAGCCTTGCAACGGCTGTCAATGATGGTACAAACAAACAAGCAAGAGAAGATATGGCACTAGCAAACACATTGTCTGGTATGTCTGAAAGCATTGGTGGCTGTACTTCCGAACATGCGATGGAACATCCCTTAAGTGGCAAAAATCCCAAACTCGAGCATGGTGCAGGCTTGATTATGCTTTGCGAAGCATATTACACCTATTGGGCAAAACGTGGTGTCATAGACCAAAGACTCATTGACATGGCAAAAGCATTGGGCAAAACAGATGCAGACAAACCTATGGATTTTGTCACAGCATTGCATGATTTGAAAGTGTCTTGTCATGTAGACGATTTGAAAATGTCTGACTATGGCATACAACAAAGTGATTTAGAACTCTATGCAAAAATGGCATACGAAACTATGGGCGGATTGTTTACCGCAGACCCTGCGGACATGCCTTTTGATGATTGTCTTGCCATTTATAAACAAGCATACCGCTAAAATAAAGGAGTATATCCATGACACAACAAAACGAAACATTTACACTTGCAGACATTGTATACGATGTCACATATGCAGATTTGTGTTATCATTTTGAAAATGGTAACATCATATTATTTCCAGAAGTAGATGCCGAAACAGAAGATGAAAATGTGGATTATGACATGTCTTCTGTTCATTTATACCACAACAACGGCTTTTGTACCCATGTTTCTGATTTACAAGCATTAAAAGGCAAAAAATTTGTTTGGGAAAGTACATACAATGAAAACGATGAAGAAGCAGGCTGTTTGTGTGTACAAGAGCATGAATTACTTTCCAGTGGCACAATCGAAATATTGGATATACAAAACAACCATATGACCATACGATGGTCGGGGCTTGCCAATGTATATTGGGACGAAACATATGGGGCTGATGTTCCTTTTGATACCACATTCACCGCAGAAATACCACAAGATGTACTTGTTCACCAATTAGATGCTTACAAATCCAAAAAAACGAAAATTTATGACAATTTGTATTTGGAGCTATTACATTTAGATACATTCAATGACCATTTGAAACAAATTTCTGATGATGCTCCATGGAATATCAAACTTCCATTCAAAGTCATATATTTTGACAAAGAATATTTTGGAGAAATATTATTCAAAGACAATAAACTGGACTATGCTACAACATTAGATGCAGATTGCCCCATTTCCATCAGATTTGCTGGTATGGATTATAATTTCAAAGCCAATTATCAGCAATTTTTCTTTGAAACATATTGAAACATAAAAAAGGAGAATACTTTACAAAGTATTCTCCTTTTGATTTACACCACTTTTTGCCAAAATCTTGCCGCCTGCACGGTCATATCGTCTGTACCTCCTGCTTTTTTCGCTTGTTGCAATATAAAATCTGCGGCATTTTGTGGATTTGTAAATGTTTGGGGCAAAAATATTTCTTCCAACCATGTTGCTGTTTTTTGTTCTCCACCAAATGCATCTGTGATACCATCTGTCAATAATAAAACCATATCGCCATCTTTTAACCGCATATCATTTTTTTGCACTTGCACTTGTTGCAATATCCCTGCTGGCAAAGAATGGGTATATACTGAAATCACACGTCCTCCACGACAAATAAATGATGCCACAGCCCCCAATTTGATAAACTCTGCATATCCATCATACAAATCAATGCTGCAAATATCCAATGTTGCATAATTTTCTTCTGCACGCCGCAAAAGCAATGCCGAATTGATAAGTTTCACTGCGGTTTCTTTCGGAAAACCTGCTTCTGCAAATTGTTCCAGCAATTCCATTGCTGCACTGCTTTCTGCCGCTGCACGATTGCCCATACCCATACCATCTGATATTGCCATCATCGCAACGCCTTTGCCGCTTTCCATATATGTCGTTGCATCGCCGCATTGTTTTCCTGTTTCGCCTGCTGCACAAGCCGTTGCCACAGTCAAGGCATATAACGGTTCTTCTGTGAATACCATTGTACAAACACCGCCTGCCATATGGCATACATCTGCATTTTGTTGTATCATTTGCCGCCCCACAATTTTTTTGACCAATGGCAATATCTGCTCTTTGCAAATGCCTCTCCCATTGCACCCTTTGACACGCAATACCACCTTTTTCCCTCGACTGCCTTTTTCTTCTGTCACAACCGCCTCTTGTATGCGGATACCTGCTTTTTTACAAGCAAATAACAAAGCCTCTTGCATCGGTTCCAAATAGATACAACCTGTGTCCAATTTACCTGCCATATTTTCCAATATGCCGCCCACAGCATCCAGTTGCTGTTGTACCAGCTCTCGACATTCCTGTAATCTGCCCGTCCAAACCATATCATGGCGATGTTGCTCATATATCGCACAAATGGTAGACACATATTCTTTTTTTCTGGGGCATACTTCCAAAAACCATTGTGGCATTTGTTCCATAGTCAAAAATCCTTTTGTATCGCAAACCGATAATGCTGTCATTGTCATACTGTATGTACGATATACCTCCTCTTGCCAACAAGAATGTGCCAATCCACAATTTTTGCAAACCTTTTCTGCCACAGTATCTACCAAACGAGAAACTTCTTTTGGTTCTGTTTTCTGCTCTACTGCAAATGTTTTTGCAAGCCCATGAAATGCCATACCAAAGCCTTTGAGTTTTTCTTCTGTATCTTGTCGCATGCGTAAAAATCGGTCTTTGCTATATACCGTTTCTCGTACACGCCCCAACCATATTTTTTGTGGCACACAACAAAATACAATCCCTGCCAATGCCATACAAGGCAACCAAGCCAATTCTAAATATGCTTGTTTTGTATAAAACAAAAACACCATTACCATAAACAAAAAAGCAATCGCTGCCGCCCATCTGCCAATATCTTTCAAGCATCCTGCAAGCAAACCGCCAAAACCCAATATTGCTACAAAAGCCAAATCGGTACTGCCTGTAACATACAACAAAAAACCAACCATCACACCAACCGATGCACCACCCCCAACACCTTCTCGATATGCCGCAACCAAAAGCAACAATGTTGTCAAAAATGGAAATAGGGTATTTTCCAAAAATGGTATCCCAATATGAGAAATCCCTGCCAATGCACCACCCAAAAGCAACAACATAGAAAGCATCTCTTCATTGCTCACAACCATCACTTTTCTATCATCTATCAAAACCAATATGCCTTTTTGTAGCAGCAATGTCATACCAATCACCATTGCACTTTCTACAAATGCCATCACAAAATAAAAATGTAATCCGCCTTGGCTGACAGCATAAAAACTGCCGCCCAAAGCCATTGCAAAACCACCCAGCAAAGCCTTTTTCCATGTTTCTTCTTTTGTCAAAAATCTGCCCAATGTCATATGTAATAAAGCCGCTGCCAACCATACTGCCATATTTTTCAAAAAAACACCATTGCCAAAACTTCCAAAAAACACAGCCGTCAACACAACCCAAAACACATGACCACTGCCAAAAAACGCAGATAACACACTTATACCCAGTGGGTGCAATATTTGTAATACCTCTCCCCTACTCCATAAAAATGCAGTCAACCAGCAAATGCCGTATTTTACTACTTTCTTCCATGACAAATATGGTTTGTGTGTTTTTTGTCTTGGTATAGTATGCCGAAATGTTGCGGGCTGTTTTTGTACTTGTTCCAATACGATTTCTGTTTTTTCCATATCTGCTCCCCCTCCATATTGCCATTTTACGGAAATATGACTATTTTTTTTGCCGAAACACGGCAGATATGCAAAAATTTTTCCCGACAAAAAAACGGCATTTGTCCATGCCGTTTTCAGTATTTCTGATATTTTTTCAAAACCCGTATATCTTCTCCAAAAAAACGCAATACTTGATATTCTCGAAGCCTTGATGTAATACGGTCTGAATATTGATTTGTAATTTCTTTTGCATTCAAATTTGTGGATATAATCACAGATTTGTTTTTCAATTTTCTGTCATTGAGCAAACGAAATAATTCTGTTGCTGTAAACGCTGTAAAAAATTCTGTACCCAAGTCATCAATAATCAACAAATCTACTTCTAAAAGTTCTTTGTCCCATTCTTCTTTTTCTGCATCTTCTTCATTTGAAAAACGCATTTCTTCCAATTTTCGGAACAACTGCCCTGCGGTCAAATACAGCACCACAAATCCTTTTTCTAACAATTCTTTTGCAATACAGCTGCAAAGAAATGTTTTTCCAAGCCCTGTGGAGCCATACAGCAATAAATTTTCACCATTTTCTTTTTCAAAATGCTCTACAAATGCCATGCCGTGCCGCAAAATATTTGTGGCATTTTCTCTTGGTGACATATTTTCTTTTGGCACCACTTTATCACTATATAAACGCAAATCAAAACTATCAAAATTTTCTACTTTCACAATATCACGCACATTGGATTGGTCATACAATCTGTCCATCACTTTTTGTTTCAAACAAACACAAGGTGCATTGCCCACATAACCAGTATCTTGACAGTCTTTGCAAACATATTCTTGCTCTAAAGCATTTTCCTGCATACCAATGCTTTCCAAAAGCTGTTTTTTCTCTTGTAGAAGTCGTTTTTGTTTTTGTTGTAATGTTGCAACAACATCTTCCATATTTCCTTTTTGCAACAACACGGCTTTTGCTGCCTGCACGCCCAATAAAGATAATGCTTGTTCAATTTCTTCCAAACGTGGCAAACGCTCATATGCAATGGCTTTTTTGCGGCGTTGTTCTGCGGCTTTTTGTGTGCGAATACGGTCATATTCTCGCATCACATCTCTATAAATTTGTGTTTTTGTTGCCAAATGGCATCACCTGCCTTACCACTCATTTTGTTTTTGTTGTTCCAATCGCTCCAATTCTGCATAATCCCACTCTCTTTGTGTGTAATTAATAAAACGGTTTTGTTTTTGTTGTTGGATTGTTGCTTTTTGTGTTTGTGCATTGGCTTTTTTCTGTGCTTTTTTTGCAGCAAATGCCTCATCTAATTTTGCAATATCTTCTTTGTTTGTAACACCTGCTTTTTTCCAGTCTGAAAGTATCCGATTGGCATAGGGAAAGTTCACGCCGCCCGTTTGTAACACAGTACGTTCACAAGCCACCACAACCACCTCCAATGGCAAGCGATATTCTCCCAACCATTTTTTGATATATTTTTCTTCTTCAGGTATAGGCATTCTTTGCCCTTGTCCAAATGCACGCAATATTTCTCTATACCCTTTCGTGCGTATTTTCAAATATTGTGCCGCTTTTTCGGCAGTGTCAATACCTTCTTCTGCCCATGCAATGGCAACTTGTTCTATGTATCGCATACCCCTTTTGTTTCTGCTGGTACAATACGTCAACAAAATTTCAATCACATCAATCGGCAGCCCCAACCAATCATAAAAGCTAAAAAGCATTTCCATATCATTATATGACAATGTTTTTCCAAGTTTTGTTTCTGCTGAACGAAACAATGCTTGTATATCTTTATGTTTCATATACATATTGATTTCTGCTTGTGTATAATTGGGACGTTGTGAAGGTACAATCTTTTTTATAAATTCTGGTTGTTTTGTTTGTGTCATTGTTTTTGGCATCTGTTTTACAGGATACCCTTTTTCTTCCCAATATTGCCACGCTTTCAAAACATCACTTTCTAATATTTCCAATTTTTTGGCAATCTCTGCCGCATTTTGTTTTGTTGCTTGTGTCATCAAAAAGACGGTCACATATAACGGTGGTGCTTTTGGTAATTGTGTTTCAATAAATGTAATAGGAATTGTAATTTCCTCCGCCATATTTCTCCCTCCTTTTGTTTGATTATTGTACCACATTTCAATACTTTTCACAACAAAAGGAGCCGCAAGGCTCCTCATATCCATAAATTACATTTTATGTTTTATTATTGGTTTTTGTTTTTGATATGTGCATTAAAAGAATAAATGATAAAGCTCAATACAATCACTGTCAAAAGTGACACCACAAAAATACGAGAGTCTTTGACAGAAATAAATATTGCCAAAATCCCTAAAAACAAACTAATGCCATACATAATCAATACTGCTTGTTTTTGGCTGCAACCATGGTCAATCAATCTATGGTGCAGATGTCCTCTGTCTGCTTGCATAATGGGTTGATGTTTTGCCATACGACGCAACATTGCAAATATAGTATCAAATATTGGCAAACCAATGCACAATACACTCACGCTCAACGCAAGCAATGCATACCCTTTGAACACGCCCAGTATACTGGTCACCGCCAACACAAAGCCCAAAAATGTAGAGCCGGTATCTCCCATAAATATTTCTGCTGGGTTAAAGTTACGGGGCAAAAATCCCAAGCAAGCACCTGCCAAAGCTGCTGTCAACACCACTGCTGTTGTTGTACCCGTAAAAATACAAAGTACCATCAAGCTCATCGCTGCAATCCCTGTCACACCTGCTGCCAATCCGTCCAATCCGTCAATCAGATTTACTGCATTTGTCACACCCACAATCCAAACAAGTGTAATGGGAATACTCAATGCTTGCAATGTGGTTGTTACAGGCCATAACACAATTTGAATTTTGGTTCCAGAAAATATTACAATCAATGCTGCCACAATCTGCACACAAAATTTCAATTTTGCAGGCAAATTTTTCATATCGTCCCAAACGCCAAGTGCCGCAATAATAATTGCCCCAACCAAAAAGCCAATGAGTTGTTTTTGGTTCATACTACGGTCAAAAAAGTTTATCATCAATACAGTTATCAAAAAACCAAGTACAATGGCAACGCCACCCATACGAGGCATCGGTTTTTTGTGAACCCCTCTATCTTTTGGGTAATCAATCGCACCTACTTTTATAGAAACCCACTTTGCAAAAGGTGTTGTCACAAGTGTGATTGCAAATGCACTGGCAAAAGCTGCAATATACAGCAACCAATCATATTTTACCAAAAAAATTCACTCCTAACTATTTTGGCAAATTTGCCAAAAGACAACCCTTTTTTATTTTGTACCAAAAATACGGTCGCCCGCATCTCCCAAACCAGGCACAATATATCCATGGTCATTCAAAATATTATCATATGCTGCTGCATAAATATCTACATCAGGGTGTGCCTGCTGTACTTTTTGCACACCATCAGGGGCTGCCAAAATACAAAGGAATATAACCTTTTTCACACCTTTTTGTTTCAAAAAGCCAATCGCTGCTTCTGCGGTACCCCCTGTTGCAAGCATAGGGTCTGTCAAAAACACAGTTCTGTCTGCCACATCAGACGGTAATTTACAATAATATTCCACAGGCTGTAATGTTTCGGGGTCACGATACAACCCAATATGTCCAATTCTTGCCGTAGGCATCAACTGCAAAAGCCCCTCTGTCATGCCAATACCTGCACGCAATATGGGTACAATGGCAATTTTGGTATCAATCGTACGACATTTTGCCGTATCCACAGGTGTCTGCACCATAATATCTACAAGGGGCAAATCCCTGGTTGCTTCATAAGAAAGCAGCATTGCTACTTCTCCGATGATTTCACGAAATTCTTTTGCACCTGTATCTTTGTTTCTTAGCATTGCCATTTTACTTTGAATGAGCGGATGCTCTGATACAAATAATTTACTCATGTCGTCATCTCCTTTTTGCAATCAGTCTTCAATTTGCTGAATTCTTCTGATATGGCGTTCGTCATTTGAAAAAGGTGTTTCCAAAAATGCTTTCACAATTTCCAAAGCCAATCCAACACCTGTCACTCTGCCACCCATTGCCAATATATTGGCATCATTGTGTTCTCTGGTTGCTTTTGCGGAAAACACATCGCCACACAATGCTGCACGAATGCCTTTGACTTTGTTTGCTGCAATAGAAATGCCAATGCCTGTCCCACAAATCAAAATGCCTTTTTCACATTCTCCATTTGCCACAGCGTGTGCAACTGCTTTTGCATATACAGGATAATCCACAGACTCCTCTGAAAATGTACCAAAATTTTTATATGCAATATTGTTTGCATCTAAATATGCAATGACTTCTTTCATCAATGCATAACCACCATGGTCACAACCCAATGCTATCATATTGTTACGCTCCTTTTTATTCTGATTTTATCACACGGTATCCTGCGGATTTTTGCAAACGATTCATAATTGCCAAGCCTTCTCCCGACAAGGGGAACATCTCCGCATACACCACATCTGTATCCCATGCATCAAATTGCCGCAATACATGAAACAAATTTGTCCCAACTTCTTCCAAGTTCTCACGGCTGCCCACAGAAAGCACAACATCTGCATCATAGTTTACTTTTGTTTCATCTGTTGCCAAAACACCAACTTTTTTCCCTGCGGCTTTTTGTTTTTTTGCCAAATCGTTGATAACATCCACAAAATTATCCCCCTGCACCAAAAAAACATCTGCCTTTGGTGCATAATGGGTATATTTCATACCAGGGGCTTTTGGGCGAAAATCTGCTGTCGGCTTTTGCAGCAATGTAGGGTCTATGGCTATCTGTTTTACCACTTGTTCCATCATTTCTTTTGTCACAGCTCCTGGACGCAATATCACAGGCGGTGTCACAGAAACGTCCACAATGGTAGATTCCAAACCCCATGCAGCGGTGCCACCGTCTAATATCATATCAATTTTGCCATTTAAGTCCAGTGCAACGTGTTCGGCTCTTGTGGGGCTTGGTTTTCCGGATGTATTGGCACTGGGGGCAGCAATGGGCAAACCTGCTTTATGAATGAGTGCCATTGCCACAGGATGTGACGGAAAACGCACTGCCACTGTATCCAAGCCTCCTGTCACCGTATCCGGCACACAGTCTGCTTTTGGAAATATCATTGTCAAGGGCCCTGGCCAAAAAGCATCCATCAATTTTTGTGCGGTTTTTGGAATATCCCTTACAATGGGACGCAACTCATCTATATGAGAAATATGCAGTATCAAAGGATTGTCAGAAGGTCTGCCTTTTGCTTGATAAATGCCTTTGCAAGCTGCTTCGTCCAAACCATTTGCACCCAAACCATAGACTGTTTCTGTTGGAAATGCCACCAAACCACCATGTTGCAATATTTGTGCAGCTTGTGCAATGATATCTGCATCGGGATATTGTGCATCAACCTTTTTTTGTATGGTTTTCATCTGATTACAGATTTGCTCCACAACATTTTTTATATTTTTTACCGCTACCGCAAGGACAAGGGTCATTACGTCCAATTTTTTCCCCTTTTACGATAGTACGAGAACGTTTTTGTTCCATCATCAATTTTCTTCTGGTATCTGCATCAAAAATGCCTTCCCATTCAGGCAAGTGATACAAATGTTCTGCATGATATTCCACCATTTTTTTATACAGACGTGCAAAATCAATATCCAGTACTATTTTGGAATCTTCTTCCAAGCTCAACATATCATATGCTGTTGGCAATACATCGTTGATACCATCTACAAAAGCAACAATTTCTTCTGTTGTCATTGCAAAACGCTGTGCCAATTCAGCAACTGTGCCTTCCACTTTTGTTACTTTTTCACGCAAAATATATTCATAAATTTTTTGTTCTTTGGGCATATAGTTTTCCC
>JAHHTV010000300.1 GCA_020024395.1 Anaerotignum sp.
TAAAGAAAGTGTAAAGAATTTAGTCTGGAGGGATTTTGTTTTGACATTTTATGAACAATTACAATTGGGTCAAGCAGGTTCAAAAGCATATATCAAACAGGCGGACACATCACAGGAAAAAGCAAAAAGAATATTGATTTATTTATTAAAAATTGTGATTACATTATCATTTTGTATTGCGTTTGTTGGGCTTTTTAGCACAATATTTGGTGCTGTAAATAGCACTGCTGGTGTTGTTTTATTGTTATTTGTACTTGTGTTTCGGCAGGTGGATTTGGGAATTTGTACCAAACATGGTGCGTATGTGATGTTGGGAATCGGTGCGATTATGATTGTGGCACCACAAGTTGCAACGATGCTTTCTCCAATACCTGCATTTTTTGTACATTTTTTGGCAATTTTTGCATTGACAGTATTGGGGTGTCATCAGGTACAAATGAGAAATCAGGGGACAATCGTAATGGCATATATATTGCTATTTGGGTATCCGGTATCTGGTATGGATTATGTAAAACGTGCCATTGGATTGGCACTTGGTTTTTGTTGGATTGCATCTATATTATACCGTTCTCACAAAAATAAAACACATACGGATACTGCACTGGATTTGTATAAACAATTTGATTTGAAAACAGACCGTTCTTTTTGGCAGTTGGGTATGCCATTGACGGTTTCTGTGACAATGTTGGTGGCACAGTTGTTGCAATTTCCAAGAGTGATATGGGTTGGTTTTGCGGCATTGTCTGTTACACAAATGTTAAAAGAAGACCGTTTGCAAAGAACACGCCATCGTTTGGTAGGTGTATTGGCAGGCGTTTGTGCATATTGGGTGGTGATGCAGTTGATACCTATGGAATGGGCTGCTTATTTGGGTATGTTCGGCGGTTTCTGTTTAGGATTTTGTGTACATTATAGATGGCAGACGATGTTTAACTGCTTTGGGGCATTGTCTATGGCAACAATATTATTGGGCGTAGAAGGTGCTGCATTTTATCGTTTGGTGGATACAGTATTTGGGGCTTTGTTTGCATTGGCATTTTATGCAATTTATGAAAAAGTGGGCGAAAGATGGAAAGAAAGCTGTCCGGCAGTTAATCAAGAAGTCAATAAAGGTTGATGACAAATGACGAGAAAGCCAAGACATGATTATAAAAAATATATCAAAAGACATCAATTTCCGTATAGATGCGAAAAAGAATGTATAGTACAACTGGGAATTTCTTCAGAATATTTCCATAAAGTACACATTCAAAAATGGAAAAATATTTATGACCAAATTACAGAAAAATTTGTAGATAAAACAAAAACATGGAAAAATGGTCTACATTGGGCAAATACAACTGGGTATTCACCAAAATGTAATTTTTTAGGCGCATATCAGACAGCAGATATGGAAAAATGGTTTTTGCATTTGCCAGAAATCATAGGCAGTGCAGAAAATGAAGTGTATTTTTTGATAGAAGGAGAAGGATATGGCTTGCATGAACAAACAAAATTTTGGATTTTTGAAGCCAGAGTGCAAGAATTGATGCAAGTGCTGGATTTGTGTTATGAAACCGTTTTTTTGGATATCGGATTGGGCTGGCCAGATTATTATATTGTGTCAAAAAAATATAAATGGTTGATGGGATACAACCATCATGATATTGTTTCGTTCGTAGGAGAAGGGCTCTGTTTGGATTGTTTTGAA
>JAHHTV010000301.1 GCA_020024395.1 Anaerotignum sp.
ACTGTTTCTTGTTCCATATTTTCTGAAACTTCCGTTTCTATGGTCAAACTGCCGATATCTTCCAAATCCGCATAAAAATCATCCATTTGTTTATATTGCATAGACACTGTCACTTTATTTTCTTCTGTGGTCACTTCCAAAGATAAATTTTCTGCTGCCACATTGATAGCATCGATTGCTTTTTGTATATCTTTTACAGATATTGTTGCATACACTGTTTCTGGTTGTGGTACATTGGAACGTGTTGTCAATAGCTGTCCACCACCCGATGCTTGTTCCCCATCTGATGCCATATCTGCTGTTTTTGGCTGTTGTGCCGCAAATGGTTGCGGCATATCCTGTTGTGTTGTTTGTGTTGGAATATCTTTTTGTGTAGATTGATTTGGAACATTTGTCTGTGTAGGCTGCTTTTGTACATTTTCTTGTGTGTATTGACTTTGTTGTACGATTTGTGTTTTTTGTTTTTGTAGTTCTGTGTTTTGTACTTTTTGTGGCTCTTGTTGTTTAGATATTGCTGCTTCTTGTTGCGTGATTTCTGCAATTTCTGGTTTTACTGTTTCGTTTTGTTGTTTTGGTTGTGCTGTATCGTTTTCTATTTCTGCAATTTCTTCTATTTTTGGCTGTACTGGTTGTTTCATTTGTGCAATCACTGCATCTTGTGGTTGTTTCATACGTTGTATCCCTTGTATACCACCAGCTGCCACAACAACCAACAATGCTGCTGCCACCAGCCCCATATTTTTCCAATTCGTTTTTTTGTTTTTTGGCAATGATACCACATTATTTGTATTTGCTTCTTTTTCTATTTTTTGCATCAGTTCAGCATGATACCCTTGTGGCAATTCTACATCGGGAAGGCTATGCAGTGCCTGCATCATATCTTTTATCAAATCAGCTTCTTCTTTACAATCTGCACATACCAACAAATGTTTTTCCACTTCTTGTGCCATATCTTGTGATAAACAACCTTCCAAATATGCCCAAATATTTTCTTTACAATGCGCACATTTCATATTTTCCTTCCCTCCTTTCTGTTTCTTTGACGGAGATTTTTGCTATTTTGTTCCCTGCTTTTCAAAATTTCTTCTTTGAGTTGCAGTCTTGCACGAGAAATTCTTGATTTTACAGTTCCCAGCGTTGTATCTGTCATATCTGCAATTTCTTCATAAGAAAACCCACGAATATCACGCAATATAATTGCCATTTTGTGTTCTTCTGACAATGTTGCCAAAGCACTTAAAATTTCTGTTTGTGTTTCTTTTCGCATAATCGTTTGTTCTGGTGTATCCCCACTATCTGCAAACTGTTTTTGATAACTACCATCTGTATCTTCCAATTCTTCTTCCAAAGAATATGTCTGTTTATTTTTTCTTTTTCGCATTTCATCAATACAAGTGTTCATTGCAATGCGATACACCCATGTAGAAAATGCTGATTTTTCGTCAAATTTTTGTAGATTACGGTATACTTTCAAAAAAACCTCTTGCGAAATATCTTTTACATCTTCTGATGCGCCAAACATACGCAATGCAATATTATATACAATTTTTTCATGTTTGATAATCAATGTTTCAAAAGCCTGCATATCTCCATTTTTTGCCAATTTCACCAATGCTTTTGCTTCTGTCTGTTCTTTTTCCTGTTGCACAATCTCACCTCTGCTTTTTTGATTTGCAAAACTCCTA
>JAHHTV010000302.1 GCA_020024395.1 Anaerotignum sp.
CATCACTGTATACACTGATAGTGAAAAAACAGTTTTGACCATGGTAGAAAAGGGGCTTGGCGTAACTGCACTGCCTTCTCTTTGCTTAAAAAATATATCCAACCATGTACGATTGATTCCCATTAGACCAAATCTAACAAGAACCTTGGGCATTGCTTTACCCAATAACCCCACCCAAACAGCCAAGGATTTCTCAGATTTTTTGCAGCATCATGTAGATTTCATAAAAACAATATAACACCCTATCATACAACATATCCAAAGCCATTGTTGTTTTTATTTTACATACAAATGAATTTTTCGTTTGCCAAAAACAACATGGCTTTTTCTTTTTGCGCCTTATAAAAACTGTGTAAATTCAAAGAAAAACCCATGATTTCACCCACTTTTTATTGTCAAAATCTTGATATCTTGATAAATCGCCAAATTCATGTATAAAAAATTAGATAAAATCCACAATATATTTTGATCCACAAAAAAAATTAAACAAAGTATTCCTTTATATACCATTTCGTATTTATTGAAATTTTAGGAAAAGCAAAAAAATACATTTTTTTTAGTTGACGATAGTTTTGAGGTGTGCTAGTATCATCAATATCCAAAGGACAGTTGTACACGCAAAGCGCCTACTTATGTATTACATAACCAATTATTTGTATTTTGTTTTGATTGGTTTGTATGTATTGCACATCATCTTATTTACAAGATATGCATTGTGTATAAAATCATGATATTTCGTCTTATCTCACGCATATACATCACCGAATAATAATTCAATAAATACAAAAAATATTCAAAACATGATACGCAATTGTGTCAGTACAACTATGTTTTTTTATGCGCATAATCAATAACTTAACCAATTTTTCAAAAAAAGGAGCGAATGTTGAATGAGTGCTGAATTATTGAAATTAGCAAATAGCCCCATTTTGTGGGTATTATGTTCTGTTGTTGTCGTTGTTGCAATTATCCAAGCAGTATTGTTTACAAAAATTTCCAATCGTGCTGCTACACTGATCAACGTGGATAAAAAAGACTGTAAAAAGGCGTTCAAGGTTGGTCTGGTTACTGCAATCGGCCCCAGCGTCGGCGTATTTATCGTTATGGTTGGTATGATGTCTGTTATTGGCGGCCCTATGAGCTGGCAAAGACTTTCTGTAATCGGTTCCGCACCATTGGAACTGAGCAATGCACAGGTTGGTGCTGAAGTAGCAGGTCAAGTATTCGGTGGTGCTGACTATAACACAAGAGGCTTGATGCTTTCTTTCCTGACATTGGCATTGGGTACACAGGGTTGGCTGTGGTTTGTAATCCTCTTTGGTCATAGACTGGAAAAGGTAAGAGCGAAAATTGGTGGTTCCGACCGTAACTGGCTGGTATTTTTGAGCACCGCTGCTATGGTTGGTGTATTCAGTAAGCTGTGTATCGACAAAGTAACACTTGGCGCAGGCCCTGCTGTAGCAGGTATTTCCGCAATCATCATTATGGTGATACTCAATAAATTTGTTGCACCAAAAGTACCCATCGTAAAAGAATATGCAATTGGTATTGTTATGGTTCTTGCCATGATTGTTGCTTCAGTAGCAGTCTAAACAGATTGGAGGTAAATGTTTATGAATGAAAATCAAATGAGCGATTTGGAATATGCAAAAATATGGGATAA
>JAHHTV010000303.1 GCA_020024395.1 Anaerotignum sp.
GTGCAGTAGATGACGAATTGGCAGCTTTGAAAGAAAAACTGGGCAAGTAATGGGGTGAAAAAGCATGGGTTTGTTTGGAAATCAATTTCAAAATGTTGTGGAATGGCAAGAATATGATGATAGTTTGATATTCCATAAATGGCACAATGATGAAATCAAAAAAGGCAGTCGTTTGGTTATTCGTCCCGCACAAGATGCCATATTTTTATTTAATGGAAAAATTGAAGGGATTTTTACCGATGAAGGCAGTTATGACATCGAAAGCCAGATTATACCGTTTTTAAGTACATTAAAAGGGTTTCGATTTGGATTTAACAGTGGTATGCGTGCAGAAGTGCTTTTTGTCAATACAAAAGAATTGACTGTCAAATGGGGTACAAAAAATGCAATCAATATTCCTTATGAAAGTTTGCCGGGAGGATTGCCCATTCGTGCATTTGGTACATTTCAAATTAAAGTGGCAGATTATGTGCGTTTGATTGATACAGTGGCAGGTATCAAAGATACATTTTCTGTGGAAGATGTCAAAACAAGAATGTTGAGCGTATTAGACCAGCTTTTGATGAAGTGGATATTAAAAGAAGGCAAAGATATGTTCCATTTGCAAGCCAATGCATATGAAATTGCAAAAGGTATGCAAGAAGATTTGGATATGGAATTGTATAAAATTGGTATTACCACAACAGGTGTACAGATTTCCAGTTTCAGTTATCCGCAAGAAATACAAGAAAAAATTACAACAGCCGCTGGTTATCATATGGTAGGTGATATGGGCAGATACCAACAAGGGAAATTGGCTGATGGTTTAGATAAAGGCAATGCGGCAGGCAATATGGCAAATATGGGCTTTGGTATGGCGGCAGGTATGCAGATGGCACAACAAATGATGCAACAAATGCCAAGACCACAACAACAGCCGCAAGCACAGCCACAAACCAGTGGCAGACATTGTACCACTTGTGGTGCAGTGGTTGGTGAAAACGATAAATTTTGCAGTGGTTGTGGGCAAAAATTGGCAACCGCTACGTTTTGTCCGTCTTGTGGTGGCAAAGTTGGTGCAGATGATAAATTTTGCAGTAGCTGTGGACAAAAATTGTAATATAGAAAAACAGTATCAAAAAGGCATATTCTTTGGAATATGCCTTTTTACAATGTCAAAATATCTTGTAAAAAGCTTTTGGCTTCAAATGCTGTACAGTCCTAAATAATTGGATTTGGTTTGCTTACAAAAGATATTGTGATAACATACATAACACCATGATTACCAGCCACCAGTTTTGCATATTTCATATAGTTTTGAAATTGGAATGATATCTTCATATACAACAAATTGGAATATGCTAAGTATATAGTTGCTTGTGTGGAAAGATTTTGTAGTAATCATGTCTGTTATTTTCCAATGACCTTAGACACATTATTTCGTAAACAGATTTGTTAGCTTGCTTTTCATGTGTTGCGAATTGCCATATCTAATACAACAACCATTGCTTTTATATGTCCTTTCTGATAATTTCATATACCAAAGGTGGTAGTGGTGCAGGTTCTGTGGATATGGTGAACGCTGTTTCCAAAATTTTTGCGGCAGAATGACATTTTTCGTCTGTATTGCTGTAAAGCA
>JAHHTV010000304.1 GCA_020024395.1 Anaerotignum sp.
TAATAGGCATATTCATAAAAAATCTATTTGATAGAGAATGTGCTTTTGCAAACACATTTTTTATTTTTTACAAAAAATCTCATATATTTGATTTTTGTAATATTTGTATGAAAAACTATGCAAAAAAATGTCGGGAATTTGTTTACAATTTGTATGAAATCAAATAAAATGATTTTTGTTCACAAAATTTTAATTGAAAGAAAGGGTATAGAACATGAGTCAGAAAAAAATATTTTCAGAAGAAGCATATTCTTTTGAGGGAAAAATGCCTTTGCGTCAAGCGATTCCTTTGGGGTTGCAACACGTATTAGCGATGTTTGTGGGTAACTTGACACCATTGTTGATTATTACGGGGGCGTGTGGTCTTGGTGTTGGGAGTGAATTTGCAGATTTGCAAGTTAGTTTGCTCCAAAATGCCATGTTGGTTGCGGGGCTAGTAACATTATTACAGTTGTTTGCAATTGGGCCAATCGGCGGAAAAGTTCCTATTATAATGGGGACGAGTTCTGGATTTATTGGTGTGTTTAAGAGTGTAGTTGCGACAATGGGCGGTGGCGTATTGTCTTATGGTGCAATTATGGGGGCTTCTATTATTGGTGGTTTGATGGAAGGTGTTTTGGGATTTTTCTTGAAACCTTTGCGTCGTTTCTTCCCACCTATCGTAACAGGAACGGTTGTGCTTTCCATTGGGCTGTCATTGATTTCTGTGGGTATTGCGTCTTTTGGCGGTGGGAATGGTGTACATGATTATGGTTCTATGGAAAATTTGCTTTTGGCGACATTTGTATTGATTGTGATATTGTTTGCAAAGCATGGTATGAAAGGTTTTGCAAATACATCTGCAATATTGATTGGAATTGTTGCTGGTTATATTGTGGCGTTTATTATGAGTATGGTATTGCCAACAACAGGAGTGACAGCAGATGGTGTGGAATATACAAAAGCATGGGTGTTAAATTGGGACAAAGTGAAAGAAGCAAGCTGGTTTGCTATGCCTGCGTTGATGCCTGTAAAAGTGATATTTGATTGGAGAGCAATCATACCTGTACTGATTATGTTTATCGTAACAGCAGTGGAAACCGTTGGGGATATTTCTGGTGTTATGGAAGGCGGTATGGGTAGAGAAGCAACAGACAAAGAATTGTCTGGTGGTGTGATTTGTGATGGTTTGGGTTCTGCATTTGCGGCAATGTTTGGTGTTTTGCCAAATACATCATTTAGCCAAAATGTGGGATTGGTTGCAATGACAAAAGTGGTCAATCGTACCGCTTTGGCAACAGGTGCAGTATTTTTAATATTGTGTGGTTTGATACCAAAATTGGGTGCATTGGTTTCCATTATGCCACAAGCAGTATTGGGGGGTGCAGCGGTTATGATGTTTTCTTCCATTGTGGTGAGTGGTATTCAGTTGGTAACAAAAGAAGAAATGACACCTAGAAATTTGACCATATTATCTGTGGCTTTGGGCGTTGGTTATGGTATGGGTTCAAATGGTGCGATATTGGCATCTGCACCAGAAGCAGTACAGTTGATTTTTGGTGGTTCTGGTATTGTTCCAGCAGCGATTGTAGCAATTATGCTGAATATATTGTTGCCAAAAGAGGAAAAAGC
>JAHHTV010000305.1 GCA_020024395.1 Anaerotignum sp.
TTTTGAAGGCTCTAAAAGCTATGAAAAAACCATTGAAAACAAAGAGTTTTATATTATGGACAATTCCAAACTTTTACTTTTAACACAATAATGGAGGTATTATCATCATGAAAAAATTTTTTGAATCTATACAAAAAGCCATCCTTTGGGTGGCTACTCTTTATCTTCTTTCGCAAATTATTACACTATGCCAAAATGAACCATACAGAACCCGATACCAAAACGAAGCATACATGAATGGAGAGGTACAAGTCGCTTATTATAGCAATCATTTTTTTGATTGGTTTTTTAAATAAATAAAGGATGTGTTTTGTATGAGTGGATTTTTTACTCTTGTTTACATTGTATTTATGCTTTTTGTGTGGTGGCAAGCTGCACACTAACGAATTTTTGAAAAGAGGTTATGAAAAAATGAATGAACAAAAAAATGAAAAGCAAAAACCGCTTTGTATAATTTGTGAAAAAAAAGAAACTCATTGCAGGGGTGTTTGTGTAACCTGTTATCGGCAACTTGCAAGAAAAAAAGAGCTTTATATTTTTCCGATAACGGAAAAAAGGTCATCCAATACCTTAAGCATTGAGCAATACATAAAAGAAAACCCAGACACAAATTTAAGCGAGCTTGCAAGAAAGTACAATGTAAGCCGTGCATGGATTTCTAAAATCAAAAAAAGAATGGAAAGAGAAAAGGTGGAACAAGAACAATGATAAAACGGGGTGAAATTTACTGGGCTGAAATTGATTCTAAAACCCTTCATATAAACAAAGGGCGTAGACCTGTATTAGTTGTTAGCAACGATAAATGTAACGAATTTTCTCCTGTTGTGCATTGCGTTCCATTAACAACTGCAAAGAAGAAATTTCTTCCGACTCATGTTGCAATTGAAATAAACGGAATTTATAATACTGTGTTATGTGAGCAAATTGTACCAATAAATTCAAACGAATTAAAAGAATTTGACTTTATCAAAAAAATTTCAAATAGCAAAATGGATGCTGTTTGCGTTGCTATGATGAAACAATTGGGAATTATGGGGGTTTGATGTATGAATGTTTTAAGTTTGTTTGATGGAATTTCTTGTGGTATGGTTGCACTTGAAAGAGCTGGAATTTTAGTTAAAAGATATTATGCAAGCGAGATTGAAAAAGATGTTACAAAGTGGCATGAATGGAGTATTTCATAGGGTGAAATTGACTTGCTGATTGGTGGAAGTCATTGCCAAAGTTTAAGCGCAGACACTACCTGATAATTACACAAGTGGTGTATCAAATACAGCAAGATATACCGCAATTGGTAATGGTTGGACAGTAGATGTTATTGCTCATATTCTTAAAGGTGTTTTGGAAATTTGACTTTTTCTTTTATGTGTGGTAAAATGAATGTGTTGACGATGTTATGCAGAACATTGTTCAGCGTTTTAATTTAATATCGTCAACAGACAAACTCACCTTGGAGATGCTGCATCATTTTCGAGGTGGGTTTTTGTCATTTAAGGAGAATTTTATGGTAAATTACAGGAAAAAGTTTAAAGAACACTATAACATTGATTTTGATTCTGATTTTGTGGTGCATCACATTGATGGAAACATACAAAATAACGA
>JAHHTV010000306.1 GCA_020024395.1 Anaerotignum sp.
GTATAATTTTCTGGCTTTCTGTATCATATAAACAAACACCATTTTCCACCAAATCCAACGACTGTACAGCCGTTTCAATCTCTCCCAATTCAATACGATGTCCCATATGTTTGATTTGATTGTCTTTTCTTGCCAAAAATATCAATTCTCCATATGCATTATATTTTGCAATATCACCTGTCTTATAAATTTTTTCAGGATAATATGGATTTAATGGATTTTGTATAAATGCCTCATCTGTTTTATCCCAGTTATTGAAATATCCCAAAGCCAAACAACGCCCTCTGACACACACTTCACCTGCTTCATCGGGATTTGCCAAACGATTGTCTTTCAATAAGAAAATATCTGTATTGCGGCAAGCGTATCCGATTGGCAAAGGCTCGTCATCTGCAAATGCTCTTTCAATGATATAATATGTGCAATCCACCGTTGTTTCTGTTGGGCCATAAATATTTGCAAACAAAGCATCTGGATAATGTTTTCTCCAGTAATTAAATTGTTTTGTTGGCATTGCCTCTCCCACAAACATAATTTTTCGCAATGTAGATGGTCTGACTTTTTCCAGTGCCTCAGTATTGGCAATAATACACAATGCAGAAGGCACCCAGTCAATATAATTGATTTTCTTTTCTTCCAAATAGGGCAACAATTTTACAGGAAATGAAAATAATTGTTTTGGTATAATTTCCATTTTTGCCCCTGTTTTCAGCACCGCATAAATATCTTTGACAGATGAGTCAAAATAAAATGGGGCTTGGTTGCCGATAATTTCTTTTTCTGTAATATCAAATGTTTCTGTATACCATTCCACCAAATTCACAACCGCCTGATGGCTAATCACAACCCCTTTTGGCGTACCTGTGGAACCAGACGTAAATAAAGCATACAAAGGGTCTGTATCTATGGCAGTTTTGCGGATATTTTGCAATGCAGTTTCATCAATATTATTTTGTGGAATTTCTTCCAATACCAGCATATTTTTTGTATATCCCAATGCCTGTGCTTGTTTTTTGCTTTTTTCATCTACCAAAAATACTGTAGGTTGCAATGTTTCAAATATAGATAATATTCTTTCTTTTGGCATCGTATTATCAATTGGTGTATAAAAATTACCACTATATACACAGCCCAAAAATGCCGCTATCATATTTGGTGTTTTATCTGTCATCACCGCAATGGGTGCATTTTTCATGCCATATGGTAACAATGCACTGCCAATTTCTTTGGCACGCTGCACCAAATTTTGAAATGTCATTTCTTCTGTTTGTGTGGCAAACGCCACAGCATTTGGCATTTTCGATGCAGTATGTTCTGCATATTCCAATATATTCCGAACCATATCATTCCCTCAATTCTTTCAAACATTCTTTTTCATTATCAAATTTTGGAAAAGAATCTTTTTTTGAGTATATCATCATCAAATTATCAAGTCAATATTATGAAAATTCAAAAAGCACCATATACGGGGATATATGATGCTTTTTATTTTGTATTATTATCGCTCTGTCTCTCGCATGGTCATAAAAAGACTTTGCATAAACAATACCATATTTGAATTTCTTATTGAGTATATCATATCATGAA
>JAHHTV010000307.1 GCA_020024395.1 Anaerotignum sp.
TTTGTATGGTTTTTTTCTGTTTTGTTTTTCTCGAAGGTTGCCGCTTGATTTGTGCTGCATCCTACCAACAGTACTACTAGCATAATTACCTATAAGCTTGTTATCATCTTTTCATAAATAATACCTCCTTTTCCCACAAATTATTTTACTCGATTTCCTTGCACCCACACTTCTTTGATATTTTGTGATTCAGACAACAACAGTATTTTATGAAACAAATCTTCTTCTTTTTTTTCTGCATAAAATAACGGCATATTTTTATGCAAATCTATCATCTGCACATCAAAAGCATAACTTTTTTCTAATTTTCCGACAGGTAAATTCAGTGCAATACCGCCCCCTACGGTTGCTGCATAAAACGCATGGTTTAATGTAATGGCAGAATGATTTCTACCTCTTTGTTCTTGTGTCAAAGCAGAATTTACGCCATCATTTAACATACGAGAAGAAATCACTGCTTGTCGTATAGCATGATACATGCTTGGTGAATAACCACCAGAAATATCTGTTGCCACACCAATATTCACACCTTTTTCAGAAAATTCACGAAATGGCAACACTGAATTTGCAAAATATACATTAGATAACGGACAATGTGCAATACTTGTCTGTTTTTCGGCAAGCAATTTTACATCTGCATCATCTAAAAAAGTTGCATGTGCCAAAACAGTTTTATCTGTCAGCAAACCAAAACGATTGAGTGATTGTGCATCATTCATACCATGTTTTTGTTTTACAAATCCATGTTCCCAATCACTTTCGCTACAATGTGTCTGCACATGAACATTATATTTTTGTACCAATTTTCCCAATGCTTCTAAACAATTATCTGTACAACTTGGAATAAAGCGAGGTGTAATCACAGGATACACTTTCTGTTTATAAGTATCCTGTATTTCCAACACTTCTTGTACAAATTTTTCTGTTTCGCTTATGGCTTTTTCCAAAGAGGCATCTCTATAAAACTCAGGATTTCCCACTATATCGTCCATAACAACTTTACCAACCAAACCACGTTGTCCCAATCGTCCGCATATCTTAGCCAGAAGTGTAGAGGGTTCACGGTCTACTGTCGCAAAATATAATGCGGTTGTTGTACCATAAGATAATGTTGTTCTCACAACATCTTCATACACCATATTTGCAAAATCCAAATCTTTGTATTTTGCCTCTAACGGGAATGTATATTCTTGTAGCCATGTTTCCAATGGTTTATCCAGTGCAGTACCTGCCTGTGGCCACTGTGGGGCATGCATATGTAAATCCACAAATCCCGGTATCATCACTTCTGATGCAGATAGTATTTTGAGTTTTCCTTCTTTGAGGTAACTTTCTCTCACAACATCATATGCTTTATCTTGCTTTTCATAAACAGCACTGATAAAGCCTTTTTCATCAATGCAAAAAAGTCCATTTTTGATATATTTTATATCTTGTGTATTTAAGCTATAAAATGCATCGCCTTGCACTGCCATTTTGCCCAACATCATACATCGTCTCCTATCATCCAATCCGAAATTTTTTTATATCATCACAATATTGCAACAATAAATATAGAAATAAAAAAAC
>JAHHTV010000308.1 GCA_020024395.1 Anaerotignum sp.
GTAAAGCACTGCCAAGGGCTCGCCTTTTTCTACTGTTTCCCCAAGTCGTTTTTGCATGACAATGCCTGCACCAAAATCTAAGGGTTGCGTTTTGTATGCTCTGCCTGCACCTGTTTCTTGTGATGCACGCCCAATTTTTGCGGTATTCATATGTGTGATATAACCACTTTGTTGTGCTACGACGGTATATGTGCAAGGAGAAAGCGGCAGTAAAACAGGCTGTTCGATGATATGTGGGTTGCCGCCTTGTTGCAAAAGTAGTTCTCTGAATTTTTCCAATCCTTGCCCATTTTTTATTTGCTGCAAAAGCAATGTTTTGCCTTCTTCCTCTGTTTGTACACGTTTGGCAAGCAAAAGCATATTTGCCCCCAACAGCAAGGATACTTCCAATAAATCACCATGAACATTGCCTTTTAATACTTCTATGGCTTCCATGACTTCTAGGCTGTTGCCGATATACATACCAAGTGGCTGTTCCATACCACTGATGATGGCAGTTACATCTCTGCCAACGTGCGTACCCATTTCCACCATAATATTTGCCAATGCTTTTGCATCTTCTTTTGTTTTCATAAAAGCACCATTGCCACATTTGACATCTAACACAATACCATCTGCACCAGCGGCAATTTTTTTTGACATAATGCTTGCCGCAATCAATGGCAAACTATCGACAGTACCTGTCACATCTCGCAAAGCGTATAATTTTTTGTCAGCAGGTGTGAGGCTGTCTGTTTGTCCCATCAATACCAAATTGCTTTTTTGTGCAAAAGCAATGGCTTGTTGTTCGCTAATATCTACACAAAAATTTGGAATAGATTCCAATTTATCAATCGTACCGCCTGAAAATCCCAAGCCACGCCCACTCATTTTGACAACAGGTACCCCAACAGAAGCCACCAAAGGTGCCAATATCAATGTTGTGGTGTCTGCTACACCACCTGTGCTGTGTTTATCCACTTTGTAACCAGGGACTTGGTGCAAATCAAACAATTTACCGGAGTTTGCCATTTCCATGGTTAGATATGCAGTTTCTTGTGTCTGCATACCATTGAGAAAAATTGCCATCAATAATGCAGAAATTTGATAATCTGGAATACTGCCATCTGTGACACCATGAATAAAATATGCAATTTCTTGTTCTGTGAGCGCTTGTTTTTCTCTTTTTCTGATGATGATGTCTTGAAAATCCATGAAAATCACTCCTTATTTTACTGTTATAGGATATTTTTTGAATAATTGTATGGTGCTTATGACATCCAATACAGGCAAAAATTGTAATAAAATATGAATGCCTGATGGAGAAAATCCTTGTTTTTGTAAACATTTGATGTAACAAATGCCAATGCACCCGCTTTGTATAAAGGCAAATGATGATGATAGGAATGGGGACTAGGAAAAATAAAATGCCACGAGAAGCACCAACCAATGCAAACCAAACAAAAAAACTATATATAAAATTTAGAATATAAAAGGGGATGGTAGTCAATTTGCAAAGCTTCAAGCCTTTTTGTAGTTGTTTTGTGTTATGTTGCCCATATGCTTTTACAGCCATACTAACACATATCC
>JAHHTV010000309.1 GCA_020024395.1 Anaerotignum sp.
AGATGGTATTCCCATTGCAGAAATGCACAATATTGTAGCAAGTGCTTTGGAACAAGTCAAACCTGAAGTTGCCAAAAGCTATCGTGATTATCGCAACTACAAACAGGACTTTGTCAAAATGCTTGACGAAGTATACAAAAAAAGCCAATCCATTATGTACATTGGTGATAAAGAAAACAGCAATACCGATAGTGCTTTGGTATCTACAAAACGCTCATTGGTATTTAACCAGCTCAACAAAGAATTGTATCAAAAATTCTTTATGACAACAGAAGAATTACAAGCTTGCCGTGATGGTTATATTTATATCCATGATATGTCTGCAAGACGTGATACCATGAATTGCTGTTTGTTTGATGTAAACAGCGTATTGACAGGCGGCTTTGAAATGGGTAATTTGTGGTATAACGAGCCAAAAACATTGAATGTTGCTTTTGACGTTATTGGTGATATTGTATTATCAGCTGCCAGCCAACAATATGGCGGTTTCACAGTACCGTCTGTGGACTTGCTTTTAGAACCTTATGCAGAGAAAAGCTATAAAAAATTCTATCAGCGTTATATCGAAATGGGCTTAACACCCAAAATTGCAGATAAAGAAGCAATGGCAGACATTCTCAACGATTTTGAACAAGGTTTTCAAGGTTGGGAATACAAATTCAACACCGTAGCTTCCAGTCGTGGGGACTATCCTTTTATCACCATGACATTTGGTACAGGTACTGGCAAATTTGCAAAACTTGCTTCTGTTACCATGCTCAATGTCCGTAAAAACGGACAAGGCAAACAATCTTGCAAAAAACCTGTACTTTTCCCAAAATTGGTATTTTTGTATGATGAAAATTTACACGGCAAAGGCAAAGAATTAGAAGATGTATTTGAAGCAGGCATTTTATGTTCTTCCAAAACCATGTATCCCGATTGGCTTTCTTTAAGTGGTGACGGATATGTTGCAGATATGTACAAAAAATATGGTGCAATCGTTAGCCCTATGGGTTGTCGTGCATTTTTATCTCCATGGTTTGAACGTGGTGGTGCAGAACCTGCAGATGAAAATGACAAACCTGTATTTGTAGGTCGTTTCAACATTGGTGCTGTCAGCTTGCATTTGCCTATGATATATGCCAAAGCAAAACAAGAAGGCAGACCTTTCTTTGAAGTATTGGATTATTATTTGGAACTCATTCGCCAATTACACATTCGTACTTATGCATATTTGGGCGAAATGCGTGCTTCCACAAATCCACTTGCTTATTGTGAAGGTGGTTTCTATGGTGGGCATTTGGGTATTCATGACAAAATCAAACCATTGCTAAAAGCAGCAACTGCCTCTTTTGGTATCACTGCATTAAACGAATTGCAAGAATTGCATAATGGCAAATCTTTGGTACAAGATGGTGCATTTGCCATTGAAACATTACAGCATATCAATGACAAAGTTTTGGAATTCAAAAAAGCCGATGGCAATTTATATGCTATATATGGCACACCTGCGGAAAGTCTTTGTGGCTTGCAAGTGACACAATTTCGTAAAAAATATGGTGTCATTGAAAATGTTTCTGACAG
>JAHHTV010000031.1 GCA_020024395.1 Anaerotignum sp.
GACCCCATAATATCAGTGTGTATTTTTGCCTCTTTTATTTGTTTTTGCAAACGTTGTGACACTAAATAGTAGTCAATTCGCCAACCTGCATTTTTTTGTCTTGATTGGAAACGATAACTCCACCAAGAATATACTTCTTCTACATCTGGATACAAATACCGAAAACTATCTATAAAACCGCTTTCCAAAAGTTCTGTCATTTTCCCACGTTCTTCATCTGTAAAACCAGCACTTTTTCGATTTGTTTTTGGATTTTTCAAATCAATTTCATTGTGTGCCACATTCAAATCCCCGCAAATCACCACAGGCTTTTTGTTGTCTAATGCCAGCACATATGCTCGAAAAGCATCTTCCCATTCCATACGATACCCCAGTCTTGCATTTTCTGACTGTGAATTTGGTGTATACACTGTCACATGATAAAATGTTTCAAACTCGAGTGTAATCACACGTCCTTCTTTATCATGCTCTGCTATTCCCAAACCATAAAAAACAGCAATGGGTTTTTGTTTTGTAAATACAGCTACACCAGAATATCCTTTTTTCTCTGCATAATTCCAATAATCATAATACCCTGTTGTATCTAAATCAATTTGTCCTTGTTGTAATTTTGTTTCTTGTACAGAAAAAATATCTGCATCAACATTTTGAAAATATTCCAAAAAGCCTTTTCCAACGGCTGCCCGTAATCCATTTACATTCCAAGAAATCATTTTCATCATTTTATGACACCACCTATCATTCATTTCTTTTTGTTATTGTACCATAGTCTTGTACCTTTTGTCACGATTGTGTATAATAAACAAAATAGAGGAAAAGGAGTTACCATATGAATATTCAAATTTATGGTGCCAAAAAATGTTTTGACACAAAAAAAGCGGAACGATATTTCAAAGAACGCAATATCCCTTTTCAATCCATTGATGTACATACCTATGGCATGAGCAAAAGCGTATTTGATGCCGCAAAAAAATGCATTGACATAGAAGATATGATAAACCGCAAAGCAAAAGCATATCAAACATTATATATGGATTACATTGATGAAAGTAAACGAGAAAACACATTATTTGAAAACCCTGCACTCTTTCAAACTCCCATTGTCCGCAATGGCAAATCTTTTACACTGGGTTATTGTCCAGAAATCTGGAAAACTTGGTCTTAATCTAAAATCATAATATCAGGAGATGAACAATCATGAAAGTATTATTGGTAAATGGTGGCCCACACCCAAAAGGTTGTACCTATACTGCATTACAAGAAGTTGCTATCACACTGCAACAAAACGGCATCGAAACAGAAATCATGTGGTTAGGGAATGAACCCATCGCTGGCTGTATCGCTTGTAACTACTGTAAAATCGAAAAACGTTGTTTCAGACAAGATTGTGTCAACGAATTTTTAGACAAACTTGATACCATTGACGGTTTTGTATTTGGTTCACCTGTACACTTTGCTTCTGCTTCTGGTGCTTTGACTTCTTTTTTGGATAGAGCATTTTTCGGACGTAATTTTGATGGCAAAGTTGGTGCTGCTGTGCTAAGCTGTCGTCGTGGTGGCGCCACTGCTTCTTTTGACCAAATCAACAAATACTTTGCCATAAAAGGTATTCCCATTGTCACTTCACAATATTGGAACATGGTACATGGTAACACACCAGACGAAGTCAGACAAGACTTGGAAGGTATGCAAACCATGCGTACATTGGGCAAAAATATGGCATGGCTTATCAAATGTATTTATGCAGGCAAAGCTGCAAACATCAACTTCCCCCAAAAAGAACCTCCAATTACAACAAACTTTATCCGTTAAGCAAACAAAAAGCCAAAGCACTTTATGCTTTGGCTTTTATAATTTGCTTTTTACTGGTATTTTATCACCATCAATATATATAAAATCTATCAAATTATCCCATATCAATATCAAATCCGAGCAAAAATTTTTCCAATATACAATATCCTCACAAACCTGTTTTAATTCTCCCATACACAACACATCAAACAACGCATCCGTACCATGCAAAAAACAAATAAACACCTTTGTTTTTTCATTTTGCAACTCTGCATAAGAAATTTCTTTCTTTTCCAAATTTTCAAAATCAGGTCTTGTCGGTGTCAACGCTGGTAATCTATCTAAAAATGCATTCACATTTTCAATTTGTTCTACATTTCCAAAAACATAATATTTATCAAAATTTGGTATATTTTCCTGCAATTTTGTCATTTCTCGCAATATCATTTTTTCATGCAAAATTTTTCTTTGTCTTTCTTTCAAATATGCCAATCTTTGTTTTTTTACTTCGTCCAAACAGAAACCTCCTTATTCCAGCAACCATTTTCCATATAACATTTCTTTTCGGTCTGCTTTCACAGGAAACTCCTGACGGCATTGTTTTGCTTGATGTATATCTATTTCCACAACTTGCAAATCATTTTGCTCTGTCAAATGTGCCAATATCTCTCCTGTTGGTGCAACCAACATACTATCTCCACTATATTCCAGTGTTTTGTCTTTCCCACTACGATTGACCCCTACAATAAAACTTTGTGTTTCAATCGCTCTTGCCTGCAACAATATTTTCCAGTGTGCAATTCTTTGTTTTGGCCAATTTGCAATCACTGTCATACAATGGCTTTTTTTCGATGCCACTTGAAAAATTTCTGGAAAACGCAAATCATAACAAACAAATGGGCTAATTGTCATACCTTCCATTTCACAATATACAATTTCATTTCCCCCTACATAATACTTTGCTTCTGCTCCATAAGAAAACGGATGTATTTTTGCATAATCGGCTTGTATCTTTCCTTTTTTATCTAATATGATGCTGTGATTTTCAGCCCTTCCATTTTCCAAAAATATCACACCAAACACAATCCCCATACTATATTTTTTTGCTGCATTTTGAAAATATGCAACTGTTTCGCTGTTTTGCTTTTGTTCTCCATATATACCAGTTTGCATGGTAAAACCAGTCAACGTCATTTCTGGAAACACAATCAAATCTGCACATTGTTTGTTTGCTTTTTCCATCATTTCCACACAACGTTGTTTTGCCATATCCTTGTTTTCAAAACCCATATCCAACTGTACCAATGCAATTTTCATCTATCACACCCACTTTTTGATTTTATCATACCATATCCCGTTATTTTATCAAAGTATTTTTTGTGGGTTAACATGCACCATACAATGTTTCACTTCTGGAAAATTCACTTCAATGGCATTGTGTACACATTCTGCGATTGCATGTGCATCTATCAATTTTAAGTTTCCATCTGCTACAATTTCCACATCTACATATGCTCTTGCACCAAATTGTCTTGTATGAATAGAGTCAATACTCAAAACACCATTTTGTGCCACAATGACAGTTTTCATACGTTCCAATGTTTTTGCATCACAAGCGGTATCCATCATCTTATCAATACCATCTTTGAAAATATCATATGCTGCTTTTATAATAAACACAGAAATCACAACACTTGCAATTGGGTCACAAATCGGGAAGCCAAGCATTGCCCCTCCAATACCAACCAAACTACCCACAGAAGACAATGCATCAGAACGATGATGCCAAGCATCTGCCATCAATGCTCCAGAATTGACTTTTTTTGCTGCAAATTTTGTATAGTGATACATACCCTCTTTTACCAATATAGATACAACCGCTGCAACCAAAGCTAATGCCGTTGGTGCTTGCAAATTCATTTCTGCATTTGAGAATATTTTCTCCAAACCGCTTGCACCAATGGCAAACCCTGTCACACATAACACCATTGCAAGCAATATTGCTGCCACACATTCAATACGTTCATGACCATACTGGTGATTTTCATCAGATGCCTTTCCAGACATTTTATACCCCACCATCACAATCACTGTACTAAACACGTCAGATGCAGAATGTACTCCGTCAGAAACCATTGCCCCAGAATGTGATACAAAACCTGCCAAAACTTTGAATATTGACAATACAATATTCCCTATCATACTATTGATAGATACTTTCATAACCACTTTTTCATTTTGTTTTGTCATATCTGCTGTCATAATATAAAACCTCCCTTTTCTTTTTTCTTTCCACCGCCTTTTTGATTTTATACAAAAAAAGACACCCGTAGAACATAAAACTGTCCCACGAATGTCTTTATCATTCGCTGCAAAATGCCCGACTACACGGTCAACAACCGTTGTCTGCTCAGTTTGTACTGTAATGTGCGAGAATACTTTCTCGTATGTGCAGTGCAAAGAGTTTCTAATACCATAATATATTTTATGATATTTGTCAAGCATTTTATGATAAAAAAGTCCTTGAAAATGATATTTCAAGGACTTTTTTTCATGATATTATATCATTTCATCATCTACAAAAACGGTATCGTCTGTGTATGATGTTTCTTGTTTGTCTTGTTCTGTTTCCAGTTCAATGTTACGGTAACGTGACATACCGGTACCAGCTGGAATAAGTTTACCAATGATAACATTTTCTTTCAAACCAATCAGAGGGTCAATTTTACCTTTGATTGCTGCTTCTGTCAATACTCTTGTTGTTTCTTGGAAAGAAGCTGCGGACAAGAAGGAATCTGTTGCCAAAGATGCTTTTGTAATACCCAAAAGCACACGAGAACCCACAGCAGGTTCTTTGCCTTCTGCTTCCAAAGCCGCATTTGTGTTTTCAAATGTCAACCAGTCAATCAAGCTGCCTGGCAAGAAATCAGTATCACCATTTTCTTCGATTTTTACACGTTTGAGCATTTGACGCACAATGACTTCAATATGTTTATCATTGATTTCTACCCCTTGCAGACGGTATACACGCTGTACTTCTTGTATCATATAATCCTGTACACCACGTAAACCTTTGATTTTCAGAATATCGTGAGGGTTCACGCTACCTTCTGTAATTTCATTCCCTGCTTCCACCATGTCACCATCATATACTTTGATACGAGAACCATAAGGAATTAAATAATCTTTTGTTTCGCCTGTTTCAGGATTTGTGATAATCACTTCACGTTTTTTCTTGGTATCGTTCAATGTTACTTTACCACCAAATTCAGCAATAATTGCCAAACCTTTTGGTTTTCTTGCTTCAAACAATTCTTCGACACGAGGCAAACCTTGTGTAATATCGTCCCCTGCAATACCGCCTGTATGGAATGTACGCATGGTCAACTGTGTACCAGGTTCCCCGATAGACTGTGCGGCAATGATACCAACAGACTCACCTATCCGCACATACCGACCGCTTGCCATATTTGCACCATAACATTTTGCACAAATACCAATATTGGAACGGCAAGTCAAAACTGTTCTAATCAGCACCTTTTTGATACCTGCTTTTTCCACAGCTTCTGCTTGGTCAGGTGTAATCATGGTATCTGCTGGCACCAAAATTTCGCCTGTTTCAGGATGAATAATATCCAGTACAGACCATCTGCCACGGATACGGTCTTGCAGACCTTCAATCACTTCGTTGCCGTCCATAAATGCAGACACCCACAAACCAGGAGCTTCTCTGTCTTGCCCTTCGCAACAATCCCATTCTCTGATGATAATATCTTGTGAAACGTCAACCAAACGACGTGTCAAATAACCAGAGTCGGCTGTACGAAGTGCCGTATCTGTCAAACCTTTTCTTGCACCATGGGCAGAAATAAAGTATTCCAATACAGACAGACCTTCACGGAAGTTCGATTTGATAGGCAATTCAATGATACCACCAGAAGGGTTCGCCATCAAACCACGCATACCGGCAAGCTGTTTAATCTGGCTGTTAGAACCACGGGCACCAGAGTTTGCCATCATATAAATATTGTTGTATTTTCCCAAACCTGCCAACAAAGCTGTTGTAATTTTATCATTGGCAATGTTCCATGCTTCAATTACTTTGTTGTGACGTTCCTCGTCTGTCATCAAACCACGTCTGAATTTTCTGGTAATCAATTCCACTTTTTCTTCTGCTTCTTCCAAATATTCCTGTTTTTCTTTTGGAATTTCCATATCAGATACAGAAACGGTCAAAGCAGCTCTTGTAGAGAATTTGTAACCCAAAGATTTGATTTTATCCAATACAGATGCAGTTTCTGTTGCACCGCATTTGTTGATACAACGGTTGATAATTTTACCAATTCCTTTTTTGTCAACCAAGAAGTCAATTTCATAACGGAATTTTTCATCTTCATTTGTTCTATCTACATAACCCAAATTTTGTGGAATTGCTTCATTAAATATGATACGTCCCACAGTGGTTTTCACCATTCTAGTTTCTGGTACACCGTTGAATTCCAAAGTACGTCTTACTTTGATAACTTCTTGCAAAGCAATTTCATGGTTATCATAAGCCAGCATTGTTTCTTTTTCATCTTTGAATACTTTGATAATTGGAGAACCTTTTTCTACAACTACATTACCATTTGCATCTTTGATATCTTCTTCATAAACTTTGTTCAAGTCCACTCTTTCCAATGTCAAATAGTACATACCCAAAATCATATCCTGTGAAGGAACAGTTACAGGTGCACCATCAGAAGGTTTCAGCAGGTTGTTTGGTGCCAACAGCAAGAAACGGCATTCTGCCTGTGCTTCCACAGACAAAGGCACGTGAACCGCCATCTGGTCGCCGTCAAAGTCGGCATTATATGCAGTACATACCAGAGGGTGCAATTTAATTGCACGACCTTCTACCAGCACTGGTTCAAACGCCTGAATACCCAATCTATGCAATGTTGGGGCACGGTTGAGCATAACAGGATGTTCTTTGATAACATCTTCCAAAATATCCCAAACTTCTGTTTGCAATCTTTCGACCATTCTTTTTGCAGATTTGATATTGTGTGCCAAACCATCTTCCACCAATTTTTTCATAACAAATGGTTTGAACAATTCGATTGCCATTTCTTTTGGCAAACCACACTGATAAATTTTCAGTTCAGGGCCAACCACGATAACAGAACGACCAGAATAGTCAACACGTTTCCCCAGCAAGTTTTGACGGAAACGACCTTGTTTCCCTTTGAGCATATCAGAAAGAGATTTCAATGCTCTATTACCAGGGCCAGTGACAGGTCTACCACGTCTGCCGTTATCAATCAAAGCGTCAACGGCTTCTTGCAACATTCTTTTTTCATTTCTTACGATAATATCGGGAGCACCCAAATCCAACAATCTTTTCAGACGGTTGTTTCTGTTGATAACCCTTCTATACAAATCATTCAAATCACTGGTTGCAAAACGTCCACCATCCAGCTGCACCATAGGACGAATATCAGGTGGAATTACTGGAATAGCATCCAATATCATCCATTCTGGTTTGTTGCCAGATACACGGAAACTTTCTACAACTTCCAGTTTTTTGATAATACGCACTCTTTTTTGACCTGTGGTGTCGATGAGTTGTCTTTTCAGTTCATCGGCTTCTTTTTCTAGGTCAATATCCATCAAAAGCTGTTTGATGGCTTCGGCACCCATTGCCGCAACAAAACGGTTGCCGTATTTGTCATATGCTTCTCTAAATTCTCTTTCGCTCAAAAGCTGTTTGTATTGCAATTCTGTATCGCCTGCATCCAATACTACATAAGATGCAAAATACAGCACTTTTTCCAACGCTCTTGGGGACATAGAAAGAATTAACCCCATTCTGGAAGGAATACCTTTGAAATACCAGATATGAGAAACAGGTGCTGCCAATTCAATATGGCCCATTCTTTCTCTTCTTACTTTTGCTTTTGTTACTTCTACGCCACAACGGTCACAAACGACACCTTTGTAACGAATTCTTTTATATTTTCCACAATGACACTCCCAGTCTTTTGTGGGCCCGAATATTCTTTCACAGAACAAACCATCTTTTTCTGGTTTCAATGTTCTGTAATTGATGGTTTCAGGTTTTTTCACTTCACCTTTTGACCACTCATGGATTTTTTCAGGAGATGCCAATCCGATTTTAATGGAATCAAAAACAATTCCCTGTTCTGTATTTTGTGTATGCATGGGCTTGTTCTCCTTTCTTATTCTTCATCATAATCGTCCAGCAAATCGTCGCCCATGTCAAATGTATCGGACAACAAATCACTGTTATCATGCACAGTGCCTTCCTCATCATCAAACAAGAAGTCCACCAATTCTTCTTCGGCTGTCATCGGTCTTTGACGCTGGAATGTATCTTCCTCACCTTCGAAGCCATCAATATTTACATTCAAATCATCTACATCTTCAATAGATTCTTTGATTTCCACTTCTGTCTGGTCTTCTCTGAGTACACGAATATCAAGTGCCAAAGATTGCAATTCTTTCAGCAACACTTTGAATGACTCAGGTACACCAGGTTCTGGTATATTTTCCCCTTTGACAATAGATTCGTATGTTTTCACACGACCCACAATATCATCGGATTTTACAGTCAAAATTTCTTGCAAAGTATAGGCTGCACCATATGCTTCCAATGCCCAAACTTCCATTTCCCCGAAACGCTGACCGCCGAATTGTGCTTTACCACCCAAAGGCTGTTGTGTTACCAAAGAGTAAGGGCCAGTAGAACGTGCATGGATTTTATCATCTACCAAATGGTGCAGTTTCAAATAGTGCATATATCCAATGGTAACTCTATTGTCAAAGAATTCCCCTGTTCTGCCATCACGCAATGAAACTTTACCATCACGATTGATTGCAACACCTTTCCATTCTTCTCTGTGGTCTCTGTTTGCATACAATTCATCGTAAATGTCGCCTTCCAACAAAGGTTTCCATTTTTCGGAGAATGTTTCCCAATCTGTATTGACATAATCATTTGCCATTTCCAAAGTATCCATAATGTCAATTTCATTTGCGCCATCGAATACAGGTGTACTGATTTTCCAATCCAGTACCTTTGCAGCCAATGACAAATGGGTTTCCAATACCTGCCCGATATTCATACGAGAAGGAATACCAAGTGGGTTCAATACGATGTCCAGTGGACGGCCGTTTGGCAAAAATGGCATATCTTCTACTGGCAGCACACGGGAGACAACCCCTTTGTTACCGTGACGACCTGCCATTTTGTCACCCACGGAAATTTTACGTTTTTGTGCAATATATACACGCACCAACTGGTTCACACCAGGGCCAACATCGTCGCCATTTTCTCTTGTAAAGATTTTCACGTCAACAATGATACCTGTTTCGCCATGTGGTACTCTCAAAGAAGTATCTCTCACTTCTCTTGCTTTTTCGCCGAAAATTGCTCTCAGCAATCTTTCTTCTGCGGTCAATTCTGTTTCGCCTTTTGGTGTCACTTTCCCTACCAAAATATCATTGGGGTGTACTTCCGCACCAATACGCACAATCCCTCTTTCATCCAAATCACGCAAAGCATCTTCACCCACATTTGGAATATCTCTTGTGATTTCTTCAGGCCCCAACTTAGTATCTCTTGCATCAGCTTCAAATTCATTGATATGCACAGATGTGTAAACATCATCTTGCACCAACTTTTCGCTCAACAAAACAGCATCTTCATAGTTGTAACCCTCCCAAGTCATGAAACCAATCAAAGGGTTTTTACCCAGTGCCAATTCCCCTTGGCTTGTAGACGCACCATCTGCAATAATCTGCCCTGCTTCTACTCTGTCACCTACATTGATAATTGGTTTTTGGTTCAAGCAAGTACTTTGGTTACTTCTTTGATATTTAATCAATTTGTAAACATCTCTCATAGAGTCATCATTGCGAATGACAATTTCATTTGCTGCAACACGTTCTACGATACCGCCTTTTTTGGCAATTGCACAAATACCAGAGTCCTTTGCTGTTTTATACTCCATACCTGTACCCACGATAGGAGAATCTGTCACCATCAAAGGCACTGCCTGACGCTGCATATTGGAACCCATCAATGCACGGTTCGCATCATCATTTTCCAAGAAAGGTATCAATGCCGTTGCCACAGATACCATCTGTTTTGGAGAAACGTCCATCAAATGAATTTGGCTTCTGTCTACTTCAATAATATCTTCTTTATGTCTACCAGTTACTTTTTTGTGTACAAAATGCCCCACTTCGTCCAAAGGTTCATTTGCTTGCGCAACGTTGTAATTTTCTTCTTCATCCGCAGTCACATAGATGAATTCATCTGTTACACGAGGTTCATCACCACTTTGGTCTACTTTTCTATAGGGTGCTTCAATAAAGCCATATTCGTTAATGCGTGCAAATGTTGCCAATGTGTTAATCAAACCAATGTTAGGACCTTCTGGCGTTTCAATAGGACACATTCTACCATAGTGAGAATGGTGAACGTCACGTACTTCAAAGCCTGCTCTTTCTCTGGACAAACCACCTGGACCCAATGCGGACAAACGTCTTTTATGTGTCAATTCACTCAATGGGTTGTTTTGGTCCATAAACTGTGATAACTGAGAAGAACCAAAGAATTCTTTGATGGCAGCTGTCACAGGACGCACATTGATGAGTGCTTGTGGTGTTACCACAGCCAAATCTTGTGTAGTCATTCTTTCACGAACCACTCTTTCCATTCTGGACAATCCAATACGGAATTGATTTTGCAGCAATTCCCCTACAGAACGAATACGTCTGTTACCCAAATGGTCAATATCATCTACATTACCATAATCATAATCCAACTGCATCACATAGTTGATAGATGCTACAATATCATCTAATGTAATGTGTTTTGGCAACAATTCATGCATATTTTCTTTGATTGCCACTTTCACTTCTTCTGCTGTATCATATTCTTCTAAAATCTGTTCCAAAACAGGATAATATACATTTTCTTTGATACCCAATTCTTCCGCAGTCAAACCAAACTCTTCCAAATAAGCATCAATATTCACACAACGATTTGTCAGAATTTTTACAGTTCTTTCTTCTGTTTGAATAAACAAATGGTCTGTACCACTGTTTTGAATGATATCACACAATTCTGCTGTCAGCACTTCGCCCGCTTCTGCCAATACTTCACCCGTCATAGGGTCAACCACATTTTCGGCAAGCTTTGCACCACGAATTCTGTTTTTGAGTGCCAATTTTTTATTAAATTTGTAACGTCCTACTTTTGCCAAATCATAACGTTTGGGGTCAAAGAACATTCCTCTGAGCAAAGACTCTGAGCTTTCCACAGTAGGAGGTTCACCAGGACGTAGTTTTTTATAAATTTCAATCAAACCTTCTTCATAAGATTTGGAAACGTCTTTATCTAATGTAGCCAAAATTTTGGGTTCATCACCGAATAATTCCAAAATTTCTGCATCTGTACCAATACCCAAAGCACGAATTAACACGGTTACAGGCACTTTTCTGGTTCTGTCCACTCTAACATAAAACACATCGTTTGAATCTGTTTCATATTCAAGCCAAGCCCCTCTGTTTGGGATAACGGTTGCAGAGAGCAATTTTTTACCCACTTTGTCGAAGTCAGATGCATAGTAAATACCGGGAGAACGTACCAGCTGGCTGACAATGACACGTTCTGCACCATTGATGATAAATGTACCGGTTTCTGTCATCAATGGGAAATCTCCCATAAAAATTTCTTGTTCTTTCAGTTCATCCAGTTCTCTGTTGTACAATCTTGCTTTCACTTTCAAAGCTGCTGCAAATGTTGCATCACGTTCTTTGCATTCTTCAATAGAGAATTTTGGTTCGGAATCCAATGTAAAATCAACCAGTTCCAATACCAAGTTTCCGCTGAAATCTGTAATAGGAGAAACATCCTCAAAAACTTCTTTCAAGCCTTCTTTCAAAAACCACTGGTAACTGTCTTTTTGCACCTCAATCAGATTGGGCATATCCAGAACTTCATTGATTCTGGAATAGCTCATTCGTGTTGTGTCGCCAAAACGGAGTGCGTGAATTCTGTTTTTTTCCATCTTGTCACCTCTCGAATTTATCTATCACACCGACATTTGCACGAAACATTTCTTCCGTACAAAAATTTAGAATTGCCTAAACACAGTTAGACCTTTGCCTGCACTACCTTTGATCAGTAGCCATGACAAAAGCCTCCTTCGTTTAAGAAATTCTAAATTGCTTTTGAACAGTTTGACTGTTCTTCTGTATCTAACCATAACATTTTTCTGTGCAAACCATGCATTTCCTCTTTTGCCATTACCAAAAAGCATTGATTTTATCGACTTTTCGGATATTCGCAAAAAAAGGATTGAAATTTGTCATACCCTATGCTATACTGCACTTATGCAATATGGGTTTGTATGCTTGTTTGCCAATGTGTGTGATATTTTACCATAACATAGGCACTGTGTCAAGCCTTTTTCTGATTTTCTGCGGTTTTTCCGCTTTTTTTATTGTCTTTTTTTCTCTCCCATTTGCACAATGCACTACCCCTCTTTTCTGCTTTTTTCCCACTTGTTTTTTATAATAGATAACAAATTAT
>JAHHTV010000310.1 GCA_020024395.1 Anaerotignum sp.
CATATTATGCAGAGCGTGTGATGGAAAATCCAAAAAAAATGAAAACATTTCCACTTTTTGCAGTGGAACAAAAAGATATTTATCATGTGTATGAAAAAAGTTTACTGTAATAAAATAGAAGGGGGCTTTTTATGACACCTTTGATGAAAATACAGTCCTTTATACAAGCCTATGTACAAGCCATTGCGTCTATATTAGAGGCAGATGTTACCATTGTGGATAATGAATTTATTCGTGTGGCAGGTACAGGGGATTATTTGAATGAAATTGGCAATACCGTTTCTCATGCCAATTTTTTTGAAAAAATTATACAAACGGGTACAGGTGGTATCATTCGCAATGTGACACAGGATTTGAATTGTGTGGGTTGCGAAAAAAGAGGATATTGCAAAGAATTGGCAAATTTAGCATACCCAATATTCAAAGATAAAACGGTTGTGGGGATTATATCCATTATTGCATTCCAAGAGCAACAAAGAGAAAATTTGCTTGAAAATACACAAAAATTAGAAGAATTTTTGAAGTATATGAGTATGCTTTTGGAAAGTAAATTGTATACAGATGAAGCAAAAAACAAATTAGAAGAACAGCTTAAAGTGGTACATACAGCAGAAAATACATGGTCATTTGTAGGCAAAAGTCCAAAAATGCAAGAGGCACTGCATATTGGGCAAAAAGTGGCAAAAACAAATTCTACGGTTTTTTTGAGAGGGGAAAGTGGTACAGGTAAAGAAATCATGGCAAAAATGATACACAATTTGAGCGATAGACGGGACAAATTGATGATTTCTATTAACTGTGCGGCAATTCCTGAAAATTTGGTGGAAAGTGAATTGTTTGGGTATGAAGAAGGTGCTTTTACAGGAGCAAAAAAATCTGGTTCGATTGGGAAATTTGAATTGGCAGATAAAAGCACCATATTTTTAGATGAAATTGGGGATATGCCATTACAAGTGCAAACAAAATTGTTGCGGGTATTGCAGGAAAACCAAGTGGAACGTATTGGCAGTACAAAACCGATACCCATTGATATTCGTGTGATTTGTGCAACAAATAAAAATATTGAACAGATGGTGGCAGAGGGGACATTTCGTGAAGATTTGTATTATCGCTTGAATATTATACCCATTGAATTGCCGCCACTGCGTATGCGAAAAGAAGATTTGCCAGCATTGATATCATATTATATTGCATACTATAACCAAAAATTGAACAAGCATATTTTGGGCGTGACACCACAAGCATTACAAACATTGATGGGATATGATTGGTATGGTAATGTGCGAGAATTGAAAAATATTGTGGAGTATTTGGCAAATATTGTGGAGCATGAACAAGTAGAAGTTTCTGATTTGCCAGAACATATTGTATTACATTCTTCGGAAGGTATGTCAAATCGCTCTTTAGATGGTATGTTGGAAGACTATGAAAGACGACTGCTTTCTCATATGGTCAAAAAAAATGCATCATTGCAAGAAAAAACAAAATTGGCAAATACATTGCAAATTAGCCAAGCAACATTATATCGAAAATTGAAAAAATATGACTTGCTTTAATTC
>JAHHTV010000311.1 GCA_020024395.1 Anaerotignum sp.
GCTCCCCTATTTCTGATACCACCATCATGGCATCCACCGGTGCGCAGTGTGACCACATCAACCATGTATCCACACAGCTGCCCTATGCGATTATGGTAGCCGCTGTTTCCGCAGTCAACTATATTCTGACTGCTCTGATTCAAAACTGGATGATCAATCTGCCAATTGCAATTATCTCTTTGATTGTCACCATTTTGGTCATTCGTAAAATCTACAAACCCAGAAATGCGTAAATCGCAATCTAAACAACAGAGCTATATTTTCTATCATAGCTCTGTTGTTTTTTTGTGTATTTATACTATATATCAATGGATATTCATTATTATAAAAATCAAAATCACAAGTTGCTTTTTTTGACAAAATATGTTATTCTTTATTAACATCTAAACAAAATTTTAAGTATTGTATGCATATGAGCGAGATATATCCACAATACTTGCATAATGTTTAAGAAAATTTAATATTTTGGGAAGGAGTAAAAAGAAATGAAAAGCATACGCCAAAAAATCATGTTAAGTATGGGAATTACTACAATGGTATTCCTGTTACTGCTTGGTAGCATCAGTAGTACCATAAATTACCACAATTCCTTTAAACAGATCGAAAATGATATGTTCAGCACTGCACAAATGACAGCCAAATATGTAGAACAACAATTAAATGTTTATCGCACTGCAGCTGAAACATTTGGTATGCGCAGTAGCATTGCAGATCCAAACACACCAAAAGAGGAAAAAGAAAAATTTCTGCATATGTGGGTACAAAAATATGACATGGCAAGAGGAAATATTCTGGACAGCAACGGTACAAGCATTTTGAATGGTATCAATTTTGCTGACAGAGAATATTTCAAAATTGCAATGAGCGGAAAAACGTTCGTTTCCACCCCTGTCATCAGCAAAGAAACCAATCGACCAACATTTGTTATTGCAGCACCTCTTTGGAAAGATGGGGATACTACACAATCACCTGTTGGTTGTGTTTACTTTGTACCACATGAAGACTTCCTCAATGATATTATGGGTAGTATACAGGTCAGTGAACACAGTTCTGCATATATGATTGATGACAATGGGTTCACCATTGCAAGTGTCGATCCATCCAAAATTTGTGTGGAAAACATCGAACAAGAAGCATCTTCCAATAAAAATCTGGCATCTTTGGCAGCAGAACATGCAAAGATGCGTGCCGGTGAAAGCGGTGTTGCAAAATACAAAATCAATGGTAATAAGGAAATTTCTGCTTATGTTCCCATTGAAAATACTGATGGATGGAGTCTTGCAATCACTGCAAGGACAAATGACTTCATGCATTCTACCATAATATCAATTATCACAATTATTGTATTTGCCATTATTTCCATTATTGTATCTATCATCATCGCAGGCATTGTTTCCAAAAGAATTGCAACCCCCGTCAGCCAATGTGCAGATCGTATGATTCTGCTTGCACAGGGTGACTTGCATACACCAATGCCCAACATTCACACAAGTGACGAAACAAGTGTATTGGTCAATGCTTCCAAGGATTTGGTAGCCGGTTTGAGTGCTTCCATTGA
>JAHHTV010000312.1 GCA_020024395.1 Anaerotignum sp.
ATTCTGTTGGTTTATGGTGGCGGTTCCTTTAAAAAAACAGGAGTATATGATGAAATCATCAGAATTGTACAAAATGGCAACAAACATGTGGTTGAGGATAGCGGCGTATTGCCAAACCCGACAACTGCGAAACTGTATGAAGGATGTAAACTGGCAAAAGAAAATAAAATTGATCTTATTTTGGCAGTGGGTGGGGGTTCTGTGTGTGATTATGCCAAAGCAGTCGCTGCGTCTGCTTTTTGTGAAGAAGATCCTTGGGAAAAATATTACATACGGCAGGAAGAAACCATACAGCAAGTCATCCCGGTTGGGTGTGTTTTAACAATGGTAGGAACAGGATCAGAAATGAATAGTTGTTCTGTGATAACCAATGAAAAAACAAAACAAAAACTGGGGCATACATTTGGAGAAACGGTCTTTCCAAAGTTTGCCGTTTTAAATCCAAGGTTGACATATACATTATCAAAATATCAAATGGTATCAGGATGCTTTGATATTATGAGTCATTTGATGGAACAATATTTTTCAGGAGAAGATGATAATACAACCGATTATATTGCAGAAGGATTGATGAGATCTTTGATTCACAGCAGTAGAATTGCCGTACAGAATCCAGAAGATTATGAGGCACGAAGCAATATTATGTGGATTGCAACATGGGCATTGAATACATTGCTGGAAAAGGGAAAATCAATGGATTGGATGGTACATGCGATTGGGCATGCAATTGGTGCATATACCAACGCAGCACATGGAATGACATTGTCTGCAATTTCCATACCATACTACCAATGGATTTGCCCATATGGTCTGAATAAATTTAAGAGATTTGCGACTCATGTATGGGATGTGCCTACAACAAATAAAACGGATGAGGAGATTGCGGCACAAGGTTTGATGTGCTTGGAAAACTGGATGCAGGAATTGGATTTGATTCTGAGCATTGGTCAGCTTGGTGTACAAAAAGAAATGCTGAATGAGATTGCAGAAAGTGTTTCTATTACCAATGGTGGATATAAAGCTTTCACAAGAGCGGATATTGTCCAAATTCTTAGAAAAAGCTTGTTTAGGGGGAAATCATGTTATGGCTGAAAATACGATTTGTGTTTTCAGATACTTATGTTAGGGGATGTTTCAAAAGTTTTGGTAATGTAACAGATTTTTGTACACTGTAGGTTTATCAAACATATGTTACAATCTACAAAATAAGCTTCCAATGTGAATATGCAAACGGCATGGATGATAGCTGCAACGATATCCGTTGCGATGATCTGCACGTTCCCTTTTGTAAACTTAATGATACACAATCAGATCATGGAAGAATATATCAAAAATGAATTGGAGGAAGATGATATATCAGTTCAAATATCCTGAAAAGAATATGTTGATCCGTTTATAGTTAGTCAGTATAAATAAAAAGATGCGACAGCTACTTAAGGTGGTTTCTTGTGATCGTAATGCAATGCTAATTTTTTGCTGTCTCCTTGAGGACAAGCATGTGGAACCATCTTCTAGGTGGGACGATTCCACTAGTGTACT
>JAHHTV010000313.1 GCA_020024395.1 Anaerotignum sp.
GGAAAATATATGTCCACATATCATAAAATGAGTATTTGGTTATTTGGGTTTTATATCGCTGGGTTAGTTGCTTCCACAGGTATTTATCCCTTATTTTTTGGCAATATCCATTTTGCTCCTTATTTCAACATAGAAATATTGGTAGATATATTCGTTTCTCCACATCAATATATATTAAATATTCTATTATTTGTACCTTTGGGATTTTTGTCACCTTTGATTTGGAAAAAATTTCGCTCTCAAAACAAAGTATTACTTCTAGGATTTTGTAGCTCTTTTGCCATAGAATTTTTGCAAATGTTTTGCAACCGCACCACAGATATTGACGACATTTTGACCAATACTATGGGGGCATTATGGGGCTATTGGTTCTTTTTGATGGCACAGCAAAAAATAGCATTTTATGAATTTGATTATGCCATGCAAACACAATAAAAAAACGCCCTTTTGCTTTGGCAAAAGGACGTTTTTTTCATAATCACAATATCACAGTTTGTCCATTCTAATTGCTGTTTCCAGTGCAATTTCCATCATCTGTGTAAATGTATTTTGTCTTTCTTCAGGAGATGTTGCTGCCCCTGTAAAAGGCATATCAGAAATGGTTACCATTGTCAAAGCACGTTTGTTCAATCTTGCCGCATTCATATATAAGCCTGCGGATTCCATTTCTACTGCCAAAGCACCCATTTTTGACCATTTTTTCAACATATCTTCGTCATCATCATAAAATGTGTCCGAACACAGCAAAGGGCCAACTTTCAAATCTATACCCAAACCTTTTGCCGCTTCCACAGCGTTTGAAAGCAGTGTATAATCTGCTGTTGGTGCAAATGTACCCGGCAAATTATACTGATTTGCAAAATTGGAATTGGTATGAGAAGACATACCTGCTACAATATCTCTTAATTGCAATTTATCGCTTATGGCACCTGCGGAACCAATACGAATGATATTTTCTACACCAAAAAATGCATACAATTCATAACTATAAATGCCAATGGAAGGAACACCCATACCACTTGCCATAACGGAAACTGGTACACCTTTATATGTGCCAGTATATCCTTGTACCCCACGCACGTTGTTTACCAGTTTTGCATCTTCCAAAAATGTTTCTGCAATGAATTTTGCACGCAAAGGGTCACCAGGCATCAATACGGTTTTTGCAAATGCACCTTTTTCTGCTGCAATGTGAGCTGTTGCCATATTTCATCATTCCTTTCTAATTGTATGTTTTGTTGCTCTTATTTATCATATCAGTTTTCAAGGATATTGAAAAGCATAATTTTTGTTCTGTCTGAAATACATCGAAAACACTTGACTTTTGTAAAAGAATATGTTATCAATAAAACAGAACAATGTCCCATAACAATAAGGACAATCAAAACAGATAGAGGTGCGACAACGATGAGTACTCCTTTGTAAACACTGCGGGACGCAGAAAGGATAAAAGGCAATGTCGCCGAAGTGATACGAAACTGTCCCGTTTTCGTATTGCTGGTATGATATAAAATATATATT
>JAHHTV010000314.1 GCA_020024395.1 Anaerotignum sp.
TGCGTCAATCTGGAAAACAGATACAGCAAGCAGTCAATCATTTAGTAACAGAAAATTTGTTTATTACAATTACAAATGCAAATTTTGATGATGAAAAAATTACACAAAAAATTGCCGAAACATTGGAATGTAAAAAAGCATTGTTGGCAGAATTGGGCGATACCAATGGTCTGTCTGATGCAGCAACATGGTATGCAACAGAAAATTTTGAGCAAAAAATGCCACAAGCAAGTGTATTGGCAACAGAAAATGAAGATATTCGTAGTTTGAGAGAATTGATTGTATATGGTTTGAAAGGTATGGCAGCATACAACAAACACGCAAATGCATTGGGTAAATCACAAGATGAAATTGATGCATTTTTGCAACAAGCATTGGCAAAAACATTAGATGATAGCTTAGATGCAGAAGCGTTGATTGCATTGACAATGGAAACTGGTAAATTTGGTGTTGATGTGATGGCATTGTTAGATGGTGCAAATACAAGTGCATACGGCAATCCACAAATTACAAAAGTGAATATTGGTGTGAGAAATAATCCTGCAATATTGGTATCTGGTCATGATTTGCATGATTTGGAAATGTTGTTGAAACAGACAGAAGGCACAGGCGTAGATGTGTATACACATTCTGAAATGTTGCCTGCACATTATTATCCTGCATTCCAGAAATATGAACATTTTGTAGGAAATTATGGCAATGCTTGGTGGCAACAAAAAGAAGAATTTGAAGCATTCCAAGGCCCTGTACTTTTGACAACAAACTGTTTGATACCACCTTTAGAAAGTTATAAAGACCGCATTTATACCACAGGTGCTGTTGGTTTTGCAGGCTGCAAACATATTGCAGGCAGTTTTGGAGAAGAAAAAGATTTTTCTGAAATCATTGCACATGCGAAAAAATGTCCAGCACCAAAAGAATTGGAAACAGGCGAAATCATTGGCGGATTTGCACATAATCAAGTCATTGCTTTGGCAGATAAGATTGTAGAAGCGGTGAAAAGTGGTGCAATCAAAAAATTTGTTGTAATGGCTGGTTGTGACGGTCGCAGTCCAAAAAGAAATTATTATACAGATTTTGCAAAAGCGTTGCCAAATGATACAGTCATTTTGACAGCAGGTTGTGCAAAATATAAATATAATAAATTGGATTTAGGCGATATTCAAGGTATCCCTCGTGTGTTGGATGCAGGGCAATGTAACGACTGTTATTCTTTGGCAGTGATTGCATTGAAATTGAAAGAAGTATTTGGTTTGGAAGATGTGAATGCATTACCAATTATATATAATATTGCATGGTATGAACAAAAAGCAGTAATTGTATTGTTGGCATTGTTGTATTTGGGTGTGAAAAATATTCATTTAGGCCCAACATTGCCCGCATTCCTCTCTCCAAATGTGGCAAAAGTGCTTGTGGAAAACTTCGGTATTGCAGGCATTGGCACAGTGGAAGAAGATATGGCACTATTTTTCGGTGCGTAATATTTCATACAGTAAAATTGAGCGGTATAACAG
>JAHHTV010000032.1 GCA_020024395.1 Anaerotignum sp.
CACACGGTAATATATGGTATCACATATCTTCATCATGCTGCGAAAATATGCCGTCACATTATCGGCTGCCTGTTCCATTCTGGTTTGATTGCTTTGCCAAATGGTTTCTGTGGACTGTGCAGAAAAGCGATAATAAAAAGAAAGCCCCATCAATATTGTTGCAATCATAGATGTAATGGTAAATGACATCCAAACAATCCTTCGCAATTCCATACCATTTTTACTAAGTACATATTTTTTTTCTACATATGATTTTATATTCGAGAAAATGCTCATACAACACCTCACTTTCCTCGAAATTTATTCGGAGAAACACCATATTTCTTTTTGAATACATAACTGAAATAATTCGGCTCATCATATCCCACCTGCGCAGCAATGAGATATGTTTTTTCTTCTGTATTTTTCAAAAGCATTGCCGCTTGCTCCATACGAATACTTGTCAAATAAGAAATATAACTTTCCCCTACTTCTTTTTTGAACATCGTTGAAAAATATGCGGTACTAATATGTAAATGGCTGCACACCATTTCCAAAGACAATGCAGAATTTGCATAATTTTCTTTGATGTATTGTTTTGCCTTTTCAATCATAGTTTGTGTTGTGCCCATACGTTCTTTGACCAAACTGCCGCTGATGGCAAAACAAACATCACACAACCATTTTCCCATGTTTTGTGCATTGTCAATCCTTGTCAAAACACCATTATAATCTGTATATTCTCCAAATACGATTTTTTCGTCCAAACCGCTTTTTTGTACCACACGCAATATCACACTCAAAATATCAATGATATACGCTTGATATCCTGTTTTTGTTTGTTCTGCATTTTTCATTCTGCCACAGATACTTTCCACACAAGATTGTATAATCTCCTCATCACTAAATTTCAAAGCATATGTCAATTCTTTTTCGTCTTTTTCGTCCAAATGCAGCAATGTATCTGTTTTTGTTTCCACATCAGAAATGAATACCACATCGCCCACTGTGGCACTATATGCCACAGCTTCTCTTGCCTCACCATAGCTTTTGTGTATGCTTTCCAAACGGTCTACCACACGCCCAACACCAATAACAATGGTACAATTCAATATTTTTCTTGCTTCTCTGCAAACATCACTAAACAAAGCTGCCAATTCTGATACTTTTTGTTCGGATTCCATTGCCGCAATCACACAAATACCAGATGGTCTATGAAAACAACTTTGTATACCAAAATTTTCAAGCCTTTCTTCCAGCAATCTTTGCACAGAAACAGAAAGTAAATTTCTACTTTTCCAAGAGTCTGCCACAACATCTCGCACCATCACTTTTGCAGCAACCCAGCAACGCCCTTTTTGTAAAGACAAGCCGTATTCCTCCATCAATATTGCAATATCTGCTTTTTCCACTCTGCCTTTCACCAAATTGCTCAAAAAATTTTCACGCAATATCGGAAGATTTTTGCGAAAAGACTCTTGCAAAGATGTAATATCTCGCAAATGCTGCACTTCTTCATCTAACGTTTTTTTCATTCTCAAAAGTATTTCAATCATTTCTTCTGCATTGACTGGTTTCAAAATATATTCCATAATATTGAGTTTAATTGCTTGTTTGGCATATTCAAAATCATCAAAACCAGAAAAAATGACCACTTTTACAGATGGTCTTGTTTTTTGTAAATGTTCTGCCAGATCCAACCCATTCATATATGGCATACGAATATCTGTCAAAACCACATCAGGTTCCAACTGTTCAATTTTTTCCATAGCGTCTAAGCCATTTTCTGCGTCGCCTACCACTTGAAAGCCGACTTTTTGCCAATCTATCTTTTTGATAATACTGGTACGCACTTCTTCTTCATCATCTACCAGTAATATTTTGTATCTTTCTTCCATATGAGCCGCCTTTCCACAAGCCTTTTCAAATGATACTTGTTTTGCAATAATAGAGAATTTCTATAATTTGTATAATTTCTTACTAAAAATTATAGCAAAAAAAATCCAAAATCAAAAGAAAAAGTCTTTTTTTCGCTAATTTGCACAGTTTCTATTTTATAAAATTATAAATTATGCTTTATCTTCTGTCTGATTTGCCATAAAAAATGAGATGTCTTTTTGACATCTCAAATATCATATATGCTATTTTTTGTCATTTCTATCACTTTTCCATGCATTTTTAATGCTTCTTCTTTGTGATGTGTAGACATACAAACCAATTTATCTTTTGTCATATCTTGTATTATCTGTATGATATGTTGTTTTGTGTGTACATCTAACCCCTGAAATGGTTCGTCCATCAACAAAACATCAAAATCCACCAATAACGCTCTTGCGATTGCAACACGTCTTTGCATACCACCACTCAAAATATCTACTGGCTTTTTTGCCCATCCTGAAATACCCATTTTTTCTAATATTGGTAAAATGGCATTTTTTTGTGCTGTATTTTGGCATACACAATATAAATTTTCCCAGACGGTAAACCCTTCCAATAAACGATTTTCCTGAAACACCATACTAATTTTTTTATGCTGCATACCTTGTATGATACCACTATCCGCCTGCTCCAATCCTGCTAATATGCGTAACAATGTTGTTTTTCCTTGTCCAGATTTTCCCATCAAACAAATGGTATCATATGCTTGCCATTCACAGCAAAAGCCATCCAATACCATTTTTCCATCATATTGTTTGCACAAATCTTTTATAATAATCATGATATACTCTGTCCTTTATTTTTCCATTCCCATTTATCCAATAAAAACAATATACACTTTTCTATGCACACACTCACAGCCACAATTACCACCGTCCAAGCAAACAATTCTGGCATTTGCAAATATATTTTTGCTTCTTGCAATCGTTCACCAATAGAACCTTCTGGCATACCAATCACTTCTGCTGCAATACCAGCTTTCCAGCAAAGTCCAATGCCCGTTGCCATTGCTGCACGCATATAAGGAAACAACTGCGGAAACCAATAATATCTTATTTTTCTATGTACATGAAATAAACATACCATTTCCCAAATCTGTTTATCCGCTTGCCGAAATCCTTGCAGCAAATTTCCATATACCACAGGAAAGCCCATCAAAAAAGCAATCAACACAGACAAATTTGCAGAAGATACCCAAACCAAAGCCAGTATGATAAATGATGCCACAGGTGTTGCCTTTACAGCCGATACCATTGGTTGCAACAATATTTCTAGCAAACGATATTTTGCAGAACATGCTGCTGCTGTCACACTACACAATACTGACAAAAAAAATCCACCCATAATCCGCCATGTAGAATATGCCACGCTCTGCCAAAATGCAACCTCTTGCACCAATTTTCGCAATTTTCCACATACGGCAACAGGAGATACCAAAAGTATCTCCTGCCCAATCCATATACTGCATATTTGCCAGACGATAAGCCAAAAAAGTATTGCTCCTATTTTTTGTCTGCCATATTTATTTGCCATGGTAGTAGAAATCCTCCTCAGGCATTGCACCACCGATTGACTTTGGATTTTGTGCAAACAATACATGCAAATATCCTGACAATTTTTGTTGCATTTCATCGCCTGTGATACATACAATATTGCAGTAAGGCAATGCTTTTTGTGCAACAGCCGCTTTCAAAATATCAAATTTTTCAATCAGCTTAGCAGCATCTTCTGTATTGTCATTTACATATTCCACAGAATGATGATATTGTTCCAAGAATGTATCCACAGCTTCTGGATATTGTTCAATAAAGTCATTTCTTGCGACAACCACGCCCGTTATCATACCACTAGGGTTTTCTTCTCCTTTTTGCAATGTATCCCATTCTTTTGTCAAGTCCAAAGCAATTTTTAGATTTTCGTTTTGCATTTGTGCGGTTGTCACAAACGGCTGTGGCAACAATGCAATCCCATTTTCATCTTGTGCCAATGCTGCCACACATTCTGCATGTTCTGTTTTCCATTCCATTTTGACATCTGTGTCAGGGTTGATATTATTTTGTTCCAATATATAACGCAAAGCAAATTCTGGTGTTGTACCTTTGCCTGCTGCATAAATGGTTTTCCCCTTCAAATCCGCCACAGACTGTATGCTGTCTTTGTTTTCCACAATATATAATACACCCAATGTATTCACTGCCAAAACACACATTTGCTTATCTGTATTTTGGTATAACACAGATGCCAAATTTGCAGGCACTGCTGCAATATCCAATTCTCCTTTTGCCAGTTTTGCTGACATTTCGTCAGGTGCAGACACCAATGTAAATGTATAATCATTTGGTGTCGTTTTGCCCGCTTCGTCGTCCTCCATCATTTTTACCATACCCATTGCGGTTGGTCCTTTCAAAGCACCTACGTTTACATTTGTTGTTTCTGTTTGTTGTGATGTTGCTCCACAACCTGCCAATAATGCTACCACAAGCAAAAAAGTAAATACTGTAGAAATTCTCTTTTGCATATTTTATCACGACCTTTTTTTGAAAATTCCTACTTATTGTACTCCAACAATGCCAATTATACAACCCATAAATTTCATACAAAACATTCTCCCATCATTTTTGGAAAAACAATGCAAAATTTGCTGCCTTTTCCACATGTACTTTCTATAGATACCATTGCCTTATGCAATATTGCACCATGTTTCACAATAGAAAGCCCCAAACCTGTACCATCAATTTCTTTGGAGCGACTGCGACTAACACGATAAAATCGTTCAAAAATCCTATCTTGTTCTTCCATAGGAATACCAATGCCTGTATCTTCTACAAACAATTTGATTTCTGTTTCTGTCTGTGTAATCGTTATGGTCACACTGCCATATTTTTGATTGTATCTGATTGCATTGTCACACAAATTATATACCATTTCTTCTAATATAGATGGTACACCTTTGACAATGGCTTTTTCTATTTTTGACTGTATTGTCACATTTTGTTTTTTCGCCGTTTCTTCTAACCGTTTACAAACATTTGTCACAATATTTGCCAAATCCACACATTTCATATCCATACAACCCTCTGTTTCGTCCAATTTGGAAAGCTGTATAATATCTTGTATCATAGCAATGAGCTTTTGTGCTTCTGTATAGATATTGTTTGCAAAATGCGGAATATCTTCTGGTTGCACCATGCCATTTTTCATAATTTCGGCAAAGCCAGATATGGAAGTTAAAGGCGTTTTCAATTCATGTGAAACATTTGCTGTAAATTCTCGCCGCAGCCGTTCTCCATCTGCCTTTTCTGTGTGGTCAAACAAAAGCACCACAACACCTGCGACCAGTGTATCTTCCAAAACAGGATTTGCCAACACTTTATATATCCGATTATTTTGTTCCAACATCGTTTCACTATGTTTGCCTGCCAATGCCTGTCCAATACACTGCCGAAAAGATGTACTTCTGTTCCAAGCATACACATTTTGTTTTTCTATTTCTTTTGTCACATTTAATATTTGTATGGCACCATCATTGCAAGATAACACGTCCCCTTTGATGTCCAATACCAAAAGTCCCTCTTGCATATTGGTTGTAATGGTGTAAAACTCTTGTTGTCTTTGTTGTTGTTCTCGTATTTGTTTTGCAATCAATTTTTTCTGTACTGCAATCCGTCTTAAAAAAGGTGATAATTCATCATACACTTCTGCTTGTTCTGGATATTCCAAATCTACATTTTCTAACGGTTTTGTAATATTTTTGGATGTTTTGCTTGCCAACACCCCTGCCAATACCAATGCCAACGCCAACAATATGGCAAATGGCTGCATCATAGAAAGCAGTATACTCCCTGCACTCCATGTCGTTTCTGACACACGCAACACACTGCCATCTTGCAAACGGATTGCCACATTTTCCGTTTTTTCTGCCAATGTTTTGGAAATACGAGAACTTTCTCCTCTACCTGTCTGCAAAGCCTCCTGCACTTCTTCTCTTTGCAAATGGTTTTCCATATTCCCCACATCTGCAACAGAGTCAAACAGCACACTACCATCTGATGCAATCCATGTAATCCGCTGTTGATTTTTGGGTAATTGCTGCAAATACGCTATGCCTTGCATTTCTACCCCTTTTTGCAAATATGTGATTTCTAAATTTATGGCTTTTTGCTGTGCATTTTCTGTATATTCGCTCAAAAATGCCAACAGCACCAAAGAAAATGATACAATCAAAAGCAAAGAAACATAAAATATACTGCGAAAAATTCGCTTTGTCACACGATACCTCCTATTTTATATCCAACGCCTCTTACCGTTTCAATATATTTACCATATTCACCTAATTTTTGTCGCAATGTACGAATATGCACATCTACCGTTCTACTTTCCCCATCAAAATCATATCCCCAAACACGATTTAGCAGCTGCTCTCTTGTCAACACACGATTTTGATTTTCAAGCAAATACCAAAGCAAATCAAATTCTTTTTTTGTTACTGTCAATAATACACCTTTTTTTGTAATTTCATATCGTTCTTGGTTGACAACCAAATCTCCCAATACAAACATATTTTGTGCGATTGTGTGCAAATTTTCCATCCTACGCAACAATGCTTTCACTCTTGCAAGCAATTCCATCATACCAAATGGTTTTGTCAAATAATCATCAGCACCTTTGTCAAGCCCCAGCACTTTGTCATATTCTGTACTTTTCGCTGTCAGCATCAACACAGGAATACGTTTTGTATGTTCTTGTTGTCGTAATTTTTGCAATATTTGTATACCATCTTCTTCCGGCAACATAATATCTAATAATATCAAATCTGGCAGACAATCTTTGCAGGCAGACCAAAACAACGACGGTTTTTCAAATCCTTTCGTTTGTAATCCCGTTGTATTGAGTGTATATGCCACCAATTCTCGAATACTGTTGTCATCTTCTAGCAAATAAATCATCTGTTGACCCCTTTCTTATGCTCTTTTTTCAAAAGCGTTATGGCTCGGTGTCTACTTTTGTATCCAAAGCACCATGTGTACCTGTAATGCTATATTCCACCCATTCTGCAATATTGGTTGCATGGTCGCCCACACGTTCCAAATATTTTGCAATCATAAGCAAATCAATATACACTTCCCCATTGCCGCCTTTTGCCATCAAATCAACCAATTCATTGCGAATGGTCACAAACAAATCGTCCACAACATCATCATATGCAATCACTTGTTTTGCAAGCTCCAAATCTTTTTTCACAAAAGAATTGACACTTTCTGTCACCATTTTTATTGCTTCTTTTGACATTGATTTGATATGCACACTGCTGGAAATATTCAAATCTTTATCATGCATGGTTTTGACAATCTCCACAATATCAGCCGCTTGGTCACCAATACGCTCCATATCAGAAATCATTTTCAATGCCGAAGAAATGGCTCTGAGGTCTTTTGCCACAGGTTGTTGTTGCAAAAGCAAACGCATACAAAGTGCTTCAATATCCCGTTCTTTTCTGTCAATTTCTGCATCTTTTTTCAGCACCACAGGCACAAGTGTTGTATCTTTTTCAAAAAAAGCCTGTATTGCTGCTGTAATTGCTTCTTCACACAATGCCCCCATGGTAATCAATTCCACATGAAGTTGTTCCAATTGTTCATCAAATCTTGTACGCATATCAACCAAACCTCCCCGTAATATAATCTTCTGTTCTTTTATCTTTTGGCATAGAAAATATTTTTTCTGTATCGCCATATTCCACCACTTCTCCCATCAGGAAAAATGCGGTTTTATCCGAAATACGAGTTGCTTGCTGCATATTGTGTGTTACCATGACAATAGTGTACTCTTTTTTGAGTTCTTCTGCAAGTTCTTCAATACGCAATGTAGATATTGGGTCTAATGCTGATGTTGGCTCGTCCATCAAAAGCACATCTGGTTGCACTGCCAATGCACGGGCAATGCAAAGCCTTTGTTGTTGTCCACCACTCATACCCAAAGCATTTTTTTTCAATCTGTCTTTTACTTCATCCCATATTGCTGCATCACGCAACGCTTTTTCGACAATATCATCTAATTGTAATTTTGAACGGATACCATGTGTTCTTGGGCCATATGCTACATTATCATAAATACTCATAGGAAATGGATTTGGTTTTTGAAATACCATACCCACTCTTTTTCTGAGCAAATTCAAATCCATATCACCATAAATATCTTCGCCATCTAAAAGCACATTGCCTGTAATGCGACACCCTTCTACCAAATCATTCATACGATTTAACGATTTCAATAATGTAGATTTTCCACAACCAGAAGGGCCAATAAATGCTGTAATTTCTTTTTCTGTAATTTGAATATTGATATTTTTCAACGCCTTAAAATCACCATAATATAAATCTAAATCTGAAATATCAAATTTATTTGTCATCAATCTTTCACTCCTACTTTTTTCGCAATCAATGCAGATAACGCATTGATACCCAATACCAATAACAACAATACCACTGCTGTCGCATGTGCTTGTTCCATATACAGCCCTTCATTCAGCAGTGCATACATATGCACAGACAATGTACGTCCAGACTCCATCAAACCATTTGCAACCGTTGCCGATGTCCCTGCTGGATACAACAAAGCCGCTGTTTCACCAACAATTCTGCCCACAGCCAATATCACACCAGATAATATCCCTGGTATGGCAGAAGGCAACACAATGCGAAATATGGTTCGCAAATGCCCCGCACCCAACCCAAAACTACCTTCTCTATACAAATCTGGTACAGATAGCAATGCTTCTTCTGTTGTACGCATGATTAAAGGCAATATCATAATTGCCAATGTCAACGCCCCACCCAACACGCTGTATCCCCAGCCTAAAAATTCATGAAATAGCAAAAACCCAAACAAACCATATACAATCGAAGGAATACCTGAAAGTGTTTCTGTTGTCAGTCGCACCACAGAAACCAGTTTGTTTCCTCTTTTTGCATACTCTGCCAAATAAATTGCTGAACCAATGCCAATGGGCAATGCCACAGCCAAAGAAAGTGCCGTAATGCTAATGGTATTGATAATTGCAGGCATCATTGATACATTTTCTGTGGTATATTCCCAAGCAAACAATTCAGGTTTCAAATGTGGAATACCCTTGATAAAAATATATGCCACCAATGCAATCAATGTTGATAATGTAATCACTGCTGACAATATCACCAACAAAAACAATATGCCAGAAAGCGGGTGTTTGCGATATGTTTTGAAACGTTGTTTCCAATCTGTTTTTGTTTTTGATTTCATTTCGCATTCCCCTTTCTCAATGCAGAAAATGATAAATTGATGAGCAATATAAACACAAACAATACAACTGCTGTACCCAACAATGCCCCTCTGTGTAAATCTGTTGCATATCCCATTTCCATCACAATATTTGCCGTTAATGTACGCACGCCACTGAATATACTGTTTGGCATGACAGGCTGATTGCCTGCAATCATCACAACTGCCATTGTTTCACCAATCGCTCGTCCAACACCAAGCACAACGCCTGCCAATATTCCTTGTCTTGCTGCTGGCAACATCACAAAAAATACACTTCTTTCATGTGTTGCTCCCAACGCCAAAGACCCCTCATAATAAGCATTCGGCACTGCACGCAATGCGGACTCCGAAACACCAATCACTGTTGGCAATATCATAATGCCAAGCAATATAGACGCTGTCAAAATGCCTTTGCCGCTACCCCCAAACAACTCTTGCATCATGGGTACAAGCACAACCAAACCAAAAAATCCATACACAATAGATGGTATCCCTGCCAACAAAGACACTGCAGGTTTGATAAAGCGATACAAGCTATCTGGACAAAATCTTGCCAAAAATACTGCACACAATATCCCCAAAGGCACACCAATGATAACCGCACCTGCTGTTACATAAATACTGCCAATAATCATCGGAAAAATGCCAAATATCTCATTGGATGGTTTCCATTGCATACCTGTCAAAAAATCAATCACACCAACTTGTTGTATCGCAGGTACACCTTTTGCAAATAAGAAAATGCAAATCAACGCCACTGCCAATATTGACATACAAGCTGTCAATAAAAATATCACTCGCATGAACACTTCTTTCATCTGTACGTTCTCTCCTTTTCGCTGTAAAAGCGATGTCAAAGCACATTGCATTTGACATCGCTTATATTGTATTCAGCTTTCTATTCGGAAACAATATCTGCCCAATCTGTAATTTTTTCTGTAAAGATATCATGTACTGTTTCGCTACGCATATCATGTACTGCATTTTCATTATTGACAATCACTGCAATACCATCCAAAGCAATCACCGTTGGTGTCAATCCTTTTTCCAATTCACTTTCTTTCAATTCTCTGGATGCCATACCAATATCACAGCCACCTGTTGCCACTGAAGAAATACCTGTTGTAGAATCATTTGTTTGTATTTCGATTGCTACATTGCTATTTTTTTGTGCATATGCTTCTTTCAATTTTTCCATCACAGGAGAAACAGAAGAAGAACCTGCTACCACAACCGTACCACTTGTATTTGCTGGTACATATTCTCCTGTATTTTGTTGGCTGATATAGCCTTTTTCTTCCACAATCGCCTGACCTTCTACACTTTGTATAAAAGCAATAAAATCTTTTGCTGCATCAGAAACATCTGCATTTGTCACAATATTAAATGGTCGTGCAATTTTATAACTACCATTTTTGATATTTTCTGCACTTGCCTGCACACCATCAATTTGCAATGCTTTCACTGTATCATTCAAAGACCCCAATGAAATATAACCAATACCATTTACATTTCCTGCAATGGTTGTCATCATAACGGCTGTGCTGTTTGTAATTTCTGCTCTATCTGTTGTCATATCCATTTTTTCGCCATTTTCGTCTTTTTGCTCAATCCCAAACAGCTCAATAAATGCCCCCCTTGTACCAGAGCCATCTTCTCTAGATACCACAGTGATTTGACCATTTGCACCTTTTGTGTCATCCCCACCACAACCTGTGAAAGCAACTGTCATCATCGCCATTGCCATACCGATTGCCAAAATTTTCTTTTTCATATTTTCATTCTCTCCTTTTTCGTTTTGCTTTTGATAGATACTATATTAAAATTGTTTCGTTAAATCTAACACCTTGTTTTTGTTAAATCTATGTAAAATCTTATCCATTCATGCTTATTTTTTGGACAAACAAAAAAAGACTGCCAATCATCACAATGATTGACAGTCTTTTTTATTTTTTTACGACTTTCAAACGTGCCATCGCACGGGACAAAGCTGCTTTTGTATAGTAATATTCTTGCATGCTTTGTTTTTGACGCATACGTTCTTCTGCTCTTTCTTTTGCCAACTTTGCTCTTTTGATGTCAATTTCTTCTGGCAATTCTGCGGTATCCACCAAAAGTATCACTTCATGCGGCATAATCTCAATAAATCCTTCTGTCACAGCTGCTTTTTTCCAAACACCATTGACTTGAAACTTCAATTCTCCAGATTCAATGGTGGTTACTGTATTTTCATGTCCTGCCAATATGCCCATTGTGCCATCAATGGCAGGAATAATCAAATGCTCACAAATCCCCTCATAAAACACTTTGTCACTGGCAACAATTTTCAAATCAAATGTTTTTGCCATGCTTTCTCACACCTTTTCTGTCTGGAATGTTGCTGCTTTTTGTTTGACTTCTTCTATATTGCCCACCATAAAAAATGCTTCTTCTGGGTATTCGTCCATTTCACCATCAATAATGGCTTGAAACCCTTTTATGGTTTCACGCAAAGGCACATATTTTCCTTGTATACCTGTAAAATTTTCTGCAACTGAAAAGGGCTGTGATAAAAATTTCTGTATTTTTCTTGCACGATACACGCTTTGTTTATCTTCTTCATCAAGTTCTTCCATACCCAATATAGAAATAATATCTTGCAATTCTTTATATTTTTGTAACAATTCTTGTGTTCTTCTTGCCACATCATAATGTTCCTGTCCCACAATATCAGGTTCTAGTATACGAGAACTGGATTCCAATGGGTCAACGGCTGGATAAATTCCCTGCTCTACAATTTTTCTGGAAAGCACTGTTGTTGCATCCAAATGAGCAAATGTTGTTGCAGGTGCTGGGTCTGTCAAATCATCGGCAGGTACATAAACCGC
>JAHHTV010000033.1 GCA_020024395.1 Anaerotignum sp.
ATCATTAGCATATCATACAATTCTTAATTTTATTGGAAGAAATCATTGCAATTTTCAAATAAAAGATGTAAGAAGTCATTAAAATATTGAAATACTATCATAAACAATGCTTATTGGTTCAGATATTGACAATACGCTGTCAAATTTGGTAAAATAACTTGTCGGTGATTGAAAGTTTCACCCATTATTTGTACATCAAATTTGTTTTTTCAATCCCGTCAAAGGACGTATTACAGGCAAAATTTGATGTTTTTTTTATGGCGAGATGCAGGAGAAGTATTCCTGTTGGCAATAACAGTTTATAACAACGTTTAGGAGGTATTTTTTATGGCAGGCACGATTTCCAGAGGTATTCAAGCACCTATCATCAGACAGGGTGATGATATTGTAAAAATTGTGGCAGACTCCGTATTGGAAGCAGCAAAAGCAGATGGTTTTACATTGCGTGAAAAAGATGTTATTTGCGTGACAGAAGCGGTTGTGGCAAGAGCAGATGGCAACTATGCAAGCACAGAAGATATTGCAACAGATGTAAAAGCAAAATTGGGCGGTGAAACAATTGGTGTGGTATTTCCCATATTGAGCAGAAACCGTTTTGCAATTTGTTTGAGAGGGATTGCAAAAGGTGCAAAAAAAGTGGTATTGATGTTGAGCTACCCTTCTGATGAAGTAGGCAATCATTTATTTGATATGGATTTGTTAGATGATAGCGGTGTAAATCCTTATACAGATGTACTGACATTGGCTGATTATCGTCGTATTTTTGGTAGCATCAAACACCCTTTCACAGGCGTGGATTATGTAGAATATTATGGCAATTTGATTGAACAAGAAGGCGCAGAAGCAGAAATTGTTTTTGCAAACCACCCAGAAGCAATTTTGAAATTTACAAAAAATGTATTGTGCTGTGACATTCACACAAGAGCAAGAAGCAAACGCCGTATTTTGGCAGCAGGCGGTGAAAAAGTTTGCACATTGGACGAAATTTTGTGTGCATCTGTAAATGGCAGCGGTTATAATCCTGAATATGGTCTGTTGGGTTCCAACAAAGCAACAGAAGATACTGTAAAGCTGTTCCCCAAAAATGCACAAGAAGTGGCAGAACAAATTCAAAAAGAAATGATGGCTCGTACAGGTGTGCATATAGAAGCAATGGTGTATGGCGATGGTGCATTCAAAGACCCTGTGGGTAAAATTTGGGAATTGGCTGACCCTGTTGTGGGTGCAGGTTATACAGATGGTTTGAATGGTTTGCCAAATGAAGTGAAATTGAAATATTTGGCTGACAATGACTTTGCAGATTTAGAAGGCGAAGCATTGGCAGAAGCAATTCGTCAACGTATCAAAGAAAAAGAAGCAGATTTGAAAGGCAACATGGTTTCCGAAGGTACAACACCTCGTCGTTTGACAGATTTGATTGGTTCTTTGTGTGATTTGACAAGTGGTAGTGGTGACAAAGGTACACCCATTGTGTTGGTACAGAACTATTTCAACAATTTTGCAAATAAATAATATATGGAAAAAAGCCTACTATAAAATAGTAGGCTTTTTTATGTACATCATAAAAAGTCAAAAAGAAAATATATCAGATAATACAGAAACCGTATAAATTGTATTGAATGTAAACCAAAGACCACTCAAAAGAAATAAAATACCCAATATCAGAAACATGACAAAAACTGGTGATTTCCAAGAACCAAGTGATGATTGTTTTTGTAAAGTGAATGCAGCAGTTAAAAATAGCATGCCAACTAAAATGCCTATGATAGAACCTAAAAAAAGTGTTACAATGGCAAGCCCCATAAAAATCCCCCTTTTTGCTTTTAGTATAGCATAAAAAGGGGAATGATTGTTTTATATTTCTTTTTTTGTATATATATCAAAAGAAAATGCGATACCATTTTCTTGCTGTGTTTCGCCTTTTTGTGTCAATGTCCAATCGGGGTGTTTATCCAAATTAGGAAAATGGGTGTCTGCATCAAATGCTTTTTGAATATGTGTGACATAGGCAGTATCACAATATGGTAATAATTGCTCATAAATACTGCCACCACCAATGACAAATATATCATCGGTATCATAAGATTGCAAAAGTGTTTGTAATGCTTCTATGCTGTGGCAAAGTGTCACACCTTCTGCTTGATAATCTGCATTTTTTGTTAATACAATGTGATTGCGGTTTGGTAGGGGTTTTTTGTTTGGAAATGACTCCAATGTTTTACGACCCAATACCAAAGTATGTCCGGTTGTCATTTGGCGGAAATATTTCATATCAGTGGATATGCGACAAAGCAAATCATTGTTTTTGCCAATCCCCCAATTTTCATCTACTGCTACAATCAAACGCAACTGTCATTCCTCCTTTTTATATGGCAATGGGTACTTTGCCGATGGGTTTTCCGTGTTGGTAATCTTCTACAATGAAATCATCGACTGTAAAATCATAGAAATTTTTGATTTCTGTATTGAGGCGTACTTTTGGTGCAGGGAATGTTTCACGTTGTATCAATTCTTTTATCAGTGATACATGGCGGTCATAGATATGCATATCACTGATAACGTGTACCAATTCGCCTGCCTCCAATCCGCTGACTTGTGCAAACATCATCAACAATGCGGCATATTGTACCACATTCCAGTTATTTGCTGCCAATGTGTCTTGGGAACGTTGGTTTAATATGGCATTGAGTTTGTTGCCTGTGACATTGAATGTCATGCTGTATGCACAAGGTTCTAATCCCATTTCTGACAAATCTGCAAAATTATAGATATTTGTCATAATACGACGAGAATATGGGGTGTTTTTGAGCTGCCAAAGTACATTGTCTACTTGATCCATTTCACCATGTTGGAATGTGTAAGGCACACCCAACTGATATCCATATGCTTTGCCAATAGAACCGTTTTCGTCTGCCCAAGAGTCCCAAATGCGGCTATTCAAATCTTTGATATTGTTTGATTTTTTTTGCCATATCCACAATATTTCATCAATGGCGGCTTTCCAATTTGTCGCACGCAATGTCAAAAGTGGAAATTCTTCTTGCAAATTGTAACGATTGACAACGCCAAATGTTTTGATGGTGTATGCAGGTGTACCATCTTCCCAATGTGGGCGTACTTTTTCTTGTTCTGTGGAAAATCCTTGTTCTAATATTTGTTTACAATTTTGTATAAAAATGTCGTCAGCTTTGCTCATGATTTGTTTCGCTCCTTTGTGTTTTGTCTATCCATTAGTATAATAGAAAAATGATGTTTTGAAAATATCGGAAAATAAAACAGACATATCAAAAAAGATATGTCTGTTTTGTGTTATTCTTCATCATCTAAGAATGTTTGTTGTTTGATTGGCAAACCATTTTGTAATTGGTGCAAATCATTATCTTCGCTGTATAGTTCATTGATTTTGTACAATAGTGTCATCAAACTGTCTGTCAGATGGACATTTTCAACCAATACATCATCTGGAACTTGCAAATCAACATGACTGAAATTCCACATACCTTTTACGCCCCATTTTGCCAAATCATTGGCAACTTTTACAGATTGGGAACGAGGCAATGTCAAAATTGCTACATCTACATGGTTGTTTTTTACATATTCTTCCATACTGTCAATATCATATACTTCTACACCACGAATGGTCATACCAACCAAACGAGGGTTTATGTCAAACACAGCATTTATAACAAATCCACGTTTTTCAAAATTGGTATAATTGACCAATGCTTGTCCAATGTTGCCACCACCAACAACAATCATGTTATACATACGGTCAAGCCCCAGTATCTTCTTGATTTCATTGTAAAGATATTCTACATTATAGCCATATCCTTGCTGACCAAAGCCACCAAAGTTATTCAAATCTTGTCGAATTTGAGAAGCTGTAATATTCATCTTTGCACTGAGTTCTTTGGAAGAAATGCGTGTAATATCGCTTTCTAGCAAATCACCCAAATATCGATAGTACCGAGGCAATCTATTTATCACTGCGGGTGAAATTTTTTTTTCACTATCCATAGTATCCAAGTCCTCTCCTGCTCAAATTTAATTTCAGTATAGCACGCCTGTTATTTTATTGTCAACAATAACTCTTTTATTCTGTTGTTTTTTCTGGTATCATAGGAAAACAGGAAGACCCATGCAAAAATGATGGAGGGAATAAGCATGATACTTGGATTGCAAAAAATACAAAAATCATATGGTGTGGACACCATACTCAAAGATATTACATTTCGTATGGAAGATAAAGAAAAAACAGCGATTGTAGGCGTAAATGGTGCTGGTAAGACAACATTGTTTCGTATTTTGACAGGAGAAACAACCGCAGATAGCGGCGATATTTATTTGAAAAAAGAAACCGTCATGGGGTATATGGCACAGAACCAACAGATTGATAGCAGTCGTACAATTTATGAAGAAATGTTGTCTGTGTTTGAAAAAATTTTAACAGCCGAAACACAATTACGACAAATTGAACAACAAATGACACAACTTAGTGGCAAAGAGTTGTCAGACAAAATGGAAGAATATGCACAATTACAACATTTTTTTGAGCAAAATGACGGTTATGGTTATAAAAGCCGCATGAAGGGTGTTTTGAAAGGCTTGGGCTTTGCAGAAGCGGATTTTGACCGTCCTTTGCAACAGCTTTCAGGTGGACAAAAGACAAGAATTTATTTGGGTAAATTGCTGCTTTCAAAACCTGATTTGCTTTTATTGGATGAACCAACAAACCATTTGGATATTGCATCTATTGAATGGTTAGAAGATTTTTTGAGAAGTTATGATGGTGCAGTTTTAATCATTTCACATGACCGTTATTTTTTGGATAAAATTGTGACAAAAGTTGTGGAAATCGAAAATAAAAAATCAACCGTATATAACGGGAACTATTCTTTTTATACCCAGCAAAAAGCAGTCAATCGGGAAATTTTGCAAAAGGCATATGACAACCAGCAAAAAGAATTGAAACGACAAGAAGAAGTCATTCGTACACTACGTTCTTATAATCGAGAAAAATCCATCAAACGTGCCGAAAGCAGAGAAAAACAACTAGATAAAATGGAATTGCTGGATAAACCAGACAGTTTGCCAAATCATATGCGTTTGACACTGACCCCCCGTATTATCAGTGGTAGTGATGTTTTACATGCAGAGGAATTGTCAAAATCTTATGGGGGACATCGTTTATTCCAACATGTATATTTGGATATCAAAAGAGGCGAAAGTGTAGCAATCATTGGCCCTAATGGTGTTGGAAAATCCACATTGTTCAAAATGCTTTTGGGAGAAGTTTCTTCTGATAGCGGTTTGATGCGTTTTGGTACAAATGTACATGTGGGCTATTATGACCAAGAACAACAAAATTTGGATACCAACAAAAGCATATTTGATGAAATTTCAGACACATATCCCACATTGACCGCAGGAGAAATTCGCAATATGTTGGCAGCATTTGTGTTTACAGAAGATGATGTGTTTAAGCCTGTTTCTGCACTTAGTGGCGGCGAAAAAGGACGTGTGTCATTGGCAAAAATTATGCTTTCCAAAGCAAATTTGTTGATGCTTGATGAACCAACAAACCATTTGGATATGTTTTCAAAAGAAGTATTGGAAGATGCCATCAATCGGTATGAAGGCACAGTGGTGTATATTTCACATGACCGTTATTTTATCAATAAAACAGCACAAATTATATTGGAACTTTCTCCAGATGGTGTAACACGATATGAAGGAAATTATGACTATTATTTAGAGAAAAAAGCACAACGCAAAAGAAAAGAAAGCGAACAGCAAAAACAACCGCAAATTGTGCAACAACAAACAATCAGTGACACAAAAAATGATTGGCTTAAACAAAAAGAACAACAAGCAGCAGAAAGAAAATTGGCAGCAAAAATTGCACGTGTAGAAAAAGAAATTGAAAAAACAGAAGCAGAAATTGCCAAAGCTGATGCAGATATGGCAGTAGCAAGTGCAGATTATGCCAAAGCACAAGAAATCTATGAGCAAAAAATGGTTGCCGAACAAAAATTAGAGCAGTTGATGGAAGAATGGGAAGCACTGCAAGAAGGTTGAAAAATCGAATATTTTTTCGGGCGGTTTTACCGCTCGAAAAAATGTTTTGTTTGCCGAAAAAAGGTTGACAGTCACAAAAGAGCGTGATATCATATTCATTGCAATTATATATTATATGCACCCTTAGCTCAGTTGGTAGAGCAACTGACTCTTAATCAGTGGGTCTAGGGTTCGAGTCCCTAAGGGTGCAGTATAAAGCAGTGTTTTTCAACAAATTGGGTTGGGGGGCGCTGTTTTTTTGTATCAAAACGGCTTTTTTCATATTTGTGCCATACATCTCATACAATGATACAGAATAGCTTTGCCAAAAAAAGAAGAAGGGAATGGGGGAGCATGACAGAGGAGATGTACAGCAAGATATTGTGGGAGGGGTATGGTTTACATTATCATAGCGGCATACGAACTCGCACAGGACTTGTTTGTAAAACAGATTGTGGTTTATGGGAATTGAAAAAAGCACGTAGTCGAAAAGCAGAAATCAAATTTGCCCATGATGTCAAAACGTGTTTGTATCAAAATGGTTTTACGCAGCTTTGCCTTTTTGAACAAACCACAAATGGACAGCCTTATTTTGAAATGAATGGGAATGTCTATTTATTAGAAAAATGTATGCAAGGGATAGTATTAGAAGAAGAAAACACAGCAGATTTTGTGAAAGGTGCAGCTTTGATGGGAAAAATGCATCGTTGTGCAAAAGGTTTTTGCAAAAATCAACAAAATGCAGAAGCACCAACAATGGTTACACAATGGCAAAAACGATGGATAGAACTTTTGAAAATCAAACGTCGTATGGAAAAACAAGGCAGTTATTCCGCATTGGATTTATTGATATTGAAACATTATCAAACATTTTCACAACAGGCAAAAAAAGCAGTCGCAATGTTGCAACAAGAAGATTATACAAAATTGTGGCAGTCACATCAAAAAGAAGGCACATTTTGCCATAATCGTATCAAAGGAAGTAATTTGTATCAGCAAGAAAATGGACAGTTGTTTATTGGTGGTTTTGAGCATTGCAGTGCAGATAGTTTTTTGCTGGATTTGGCATCGTATTTGCGACGGTTTTGGCGTAAAACAGATAGACAAAAAGATGTGCTGACACATATATTAACAGCGTATCAAATGGAAAAACCATTGTCTGATGCAGAAAAACAAGCATTGTACCCATTGATTGTATATCCAGAAAAGTTTTTCCGTTTGATGCATGAATATTACAATAAACGACAAGTTTGTGTATCACCAGCGATGCTGGAGCGTTTGGCAGCAGCAGGTACAGAAGAAGAACAAATGGTAGATTTATGGGAGATGTTAGAGAATATATGGTGATTTTGGCACAAAATGAAATCGGGAGCGGGTAAATCAAACCCCCCTCCCGATTTTCTCTTGCAACTTGACAAAGAAACGTATAAAATGAAAGTCAGAAAGTCATTCCCCGAAGGAGGAGAGGAAGGGCAATGAAAGACTATCATTTTGAAAATAACAATCAAGAGTTTGATAAAACCATTCGCTTAGACGATATAAACGAAAAAGTAAAACAAATAGAGCATAAGCAACCCAATACAGATGATTTGGGAGATAGAGATGAGTTTTTGAATGTGTTCCAATCAGAACACTTAGATAATACAGAAATAGAAAAAAATGAGCAAACAGAAGATATGGTACAACAAGATACCATACAACCATCTGTGCAGGAGCAAAGAAAAACAGAAAATAAAGCGCCAGATACACCAAGTGGCAATATAGAAAAACAACAAAATACACAACAGCAATCATTTTGGAATAAAAAAACAATCGGTTTTGCAACACTAGGTTGCATTGTTTTGTTGATGGTTTGTTTTGGTTTAGGAAAAATGTTGTTTCATGGTTTTGGACAAGATGGTATGGCAGTATCAAAAGAACAAAAACCAATGTTGGTATATGCGGTGTTAGATGATGGCGAGCTTTTGGTATATGATATACAACAACAAAAACAAAAAACCGTTGTATGTACAGAAAAAACGGAGGTGTATGACGAAGGCGAGCATATGTTTGCAGATACCATACAAAAAGGTGATGTTTTGATGATGGTATTAGACAAAGACGAAGAATTTGTTATCCATGCACAATATAACAGCATCATCGAACAAAAAGAAATTACAGATGTTGTAGTCAATACAGAACTGCATACCATAAAAAGCAATCATACAAATTATGTATATGATACAAATACTATGTTTTTATATCAACAAAATAGTATTGAACCAAACAAATTAGAACCATGTGACGTATTGCAGATTACCATCATTGATGATAAAATTTGGTCTGTGGACGTTTTGAAATATCATGGATATATTTCAGTAGCAAACAAAGAAAATATCAAAAATGGTATGCTTCAGTTAGATGAAAAAAAAGCTGTGCCACTAAAAGAAGTGAGCCGTTTTGCAGTGGCAGAAGGCAGTCACAGCATTACGGTGACAGGAGATAATATTGAAACCCGTGCAGAGAATATATTGGTAGAAGCAGGCGAAGAATACCAATATGATTTGTCAAAAGCACAAGAAAAAGTTGGTGTTTTGGTGGTCAATGCCAATGTGACAGATTATAAATTGTATATCAATGGTGCTTTGGTAGACAGCAGTACACCAACAGTATTGCCACTAGGAGAATATGACGTGGTGATACTGAAAAATGGCTATTTGGAATGGAACAAAACGGTCACTATAGACAAAGATACAGTGAGCATACAGGCAGAATTAGAAGAAGATATACAATATGGTTCTGTGAGCATTGTATGCAATGAGGAAGGTTCTCATGTGCGTATTGATGGTGTGGAAAAAGGGGTAACACCCATGCAAATAGATTTGCCTTATGGTGTGTATGACATAGAAGTGCAAAAAGAAGGCTTTCCAATATATCAAGAAATTGTGGAAGTCAAAAATCCCATTGTCCATGTCATTGCAGATGTATCATTTTAATGTTAGGTCATATGTTGTTTTGGATGCCGACAAACAACATAAAATGATGATAAAGAAAATATAAGGGAGGAAAATAAATGAACGAAATGGATAGATATCAACAATGGCTTGCTGACCCTGCCATTGATGCAGAAACAAAAGCAGAATTAAAACAGATTGCAAATGATGCAAAAGAAATCAAAGAAAGATTTTATAAAGAATTGGAATTTGGTACAGGTGGTTTGCGTGGTATCATTGGTGCAGGCAGTAACCGTTTGAACCGTTATACGGTGGGACGTGCCACACAAGGGCTTGCAAATTACATTTTGAAAGAAGGCACACAACAAAAAGGTGTGGCGATTGCGTATGACTCTCGTCGTATGTCACCAGAATTTGCACAAATTGCAGGTTTGGTGTTGGCAGGCAATGGCATTCCTGCTTATGTGTATCCGTCACTGCGTCCAACCCCCATGCTCTCTTTTGCAGTCAGAGAATTGGGCTGTACCGCAGGTATTGTGATTACGGCAAGTCACAATCCGCCAGAATATAATGGTTATAAAGTGTATTGGGCGGATGGGGCGCAGGTGGTTGCACCAAGAGATAAAGATATTATAAAAGAAGTCAATGCAGTATCCAGCTTTGGCGAAATCAAAGAAATGGATTTGCAACAAGCACAAAAAGCAGGCTTGTTCTCCTATATCGGAAAAGAAATTGATGATGCTTATGATGCAAATGTGTTGGCACAGTGCCAAAATAAAGAATTGATTGCACAAATGGCTGATGATTTGAAAATTGTGTATACACCCATTCATGGTTCTGGCAATTTGCCGGTACGTCGTGCATTGGAAAAAGCAGGTTTCCGTCATGTACATATTGTCAAAGAGCAAGAACAACCAGATGCAGATTTTACCACAGTGGGTTATCCAAACCCTGAAGACCCAAAAGTGTTTACATTGGCAAAAGCATTGGCAGAAGAAGTTGGGGCAGATATTATTGTGGGTACAGACCCAGATTGTGACCGTGTGGGGGCAATGGTACGCAATGACAAAGGCGAATTTGTGGTACTGACAGGCAATATGACAGGTGCTTTGTTGACAGAATATATTCTTTCTCAGAAAAAAGCCAATGGAACATTGCCTGATAATGGCGTTGTTATCAAAACCATTGTAAGTACAGAATTGATTGCACCCATATGTAAAGCATATCATGTGGAAGAAATGGAAGTTTTGACAGGATTCAAATTTATTGGTGAAAAAATCAAAGGATTTGAAGAAACAGGCAGCCATACATTTTTGTTTGGTTTTGAAGAAAGTTATGGTTGTTTGGCTGGTACTTATGCAAGAGATAAAGATGCCGTTGTGGCAACACTTTTGATTTGCGAAATGGCAGCATATTATAAACAACAGGGCATGACATTATATGATGGCTTGCAAAAATTGTATGAAACATATGGTTGTTATCAAGATACTGTCAAAGCCATTACATTAAAAGGTTTGGACGGTGTGGAAAAAATACAAAATATTATGGCATCTTTCCGCAAAGATATTCCAAAAACATTTGCAGGTATTGATGTTGTGTTGGCAAAAGATTATAAAACACAAATTATCAAAAATATGCAAACAGGGGAAGAAACAAAAAATACATTGCCAACTTCTGATGTGGTGTATTATACATTGGCAGATGGTTCTTGGATTTGTGTACGTCCTTCTGGTACAGAGCCAAAACTCAAATTTTATATTGGTGTAAAAGGCAATACGATGGCAGAGGCAAAAGCAAAAGCAGATGCTTTGGAACAAGATATTGATACAAAAATAGAACAAGTATGATATAAAAAAGTAAAAGAGAGAATACTTTATCATAAGGTATTCTCTTTTTGTTTGGGAACTTTTGTAAAAATATACCGTCTGAAGGGATATATAGCGGAATTTTGCGGTCATTTCCAGAATTTGCAACAACGTTTGTATGTGGAAATACTTTGCAATATTATGTAAATATGATACACTAAACAAAATAATACAAAATAAAAAAATTTAATGATTTTCAGTTTGATACTTTAGGAGGGATACAAACATGAAACGCAAAATGACAATGGCATTGGCAGCCATGCTCGTAGCAGGCAGTTTGCCACTGCATATATATGCGGTGACAAATTTCAAGGATATAAACGAACAGCCTTGGGCAACAAGTACCATATTGTCTGTGGCAGAAAAAGGTTTGATTAGTGGTTATACAGATGGCACATTTCGTGGCAAAAATAATGTGACATATAACGAAGCAATGCAAATGCTTTATAATATTATGAGCAGAACCAATAACTTGAAATCTGTTGCACCAAATAGTCAAGTGATATATCAGTCTTTGTTGACTTCTTATAAAATACCAATGTGGTCACAATACAGCACATCTTATGGTTTGGCAGCCAATATATTGACTGTGGCAGATGTTGCAAAATTTACAACAAATGGCGAGGGCAATGCTGCAACCAGACAGGATGTCATGATGATGTTTGGAAAAGCATTATCTGAAAAATATGACATTATGGCAGGAAAAGGTGTAAAATACAATGATGCGTATTTGATTTCCGATATGGCAATGCCTTATGTGGATTTATTGACACGTTTGGGCATTGTTTCTGGTGATACAGAGAACAATTTTAATCCAAATGAAAATATCACCCGTGCAGAAATGGCTGTTTTGATGAACAAAACATATGATTTGTTGACAAATGAATTGGCAGATAAAGGTGAAATTACAAAAATTGAAAATTTTGATGGTACATATTATGATGTCGATGTAAAAATGGATAATGGAGAACAAAAAAAATTGACATTGGTGGATGGTAAAGTCAAAATATATAATCAAGATGGCAGCAAAGAATTGCCTGTGGGTAATTTGGTAAAAGGGGATAAAGTCAGCTTAGTGTTTGATGGAGAAGTGATTTCTAAAGTATATCTTTTGAATGAAGAAGCATCTGCACAACAAAAATATGATATTACAGGATATATTGTGGCACTCAAAGAAGGTTATGTGAATGTAGAAAGCGAAAACACAGGAGAAACCACAAAAT
>JAHHTV010000034.1 GCA_020024395.1 Anaerotignum sp.
CAAATATATAACAAAAACCAATCTACTTTTTCTTTCACATCGTTTCTTTGATATATATTGTTATATCAATTCTTTTATGATACATTCAATATATGTACAAATACCTATACAATATCAAATGTTTCTATATAACAAAAAGGGGGAATTTTCATTATGAAAAAATGGCACATTGTCGCACCATTGTTATGTTTTTTTCTTTTGTTTCCTGTTTTCACAGCATATGCTTCCACAATCACTGGAAAAGCAGTCCATACCGATATTGTTGCCTATATCAATGATTTGCCTATTCCATCTTACAATATTGATGGAAAAACAGCCATTATTGCAGAAGATTTAGCAAAATATGGATTTACGGTATCCTATTCCAATGATGAACGTCGTTTAGATGTTGACTATATAGACTACCATCCACCAAAAATCACAGCAAATTATACACCACAAAAAAATACAAAACCCATTGGTTCATTTGCTGCAAATGTATATGCAACCGATATTGTCACAACCATTGATGGTGAAAAAGTTCCTTCTTATAATATTGGTGGCAGAACACTCATTTTTATAGATGATTTGAGGCTATATGGTGATATTCACTGGTATCCAAAAGAAAGAAAAATCTGTTTCAATTATGTACCAAATTGGTCATTATCCATACCAACGGATGATAAAATTGATGACTTTGCAACCATTGCCGATTTTACAATAGAAATCCAAAAAAATGCAGCAGGTACTTTTGATTTCACAGGCAAAAACAAACAATATCTTTCTTCTGTTTCATTATCCAGTGGCAGAAAGCCTTTACGGTTTGCACTTGCCCTTTATGGATATGGTAACATTGATGAACTGTATACTTTGTTAGAAAAAATGTTAAATTCTGATAGAGGCACATTTATAAAAGAGGATGTATCATTTGCCAATGCTCATGTCAAAGTCCATATCAATGGAGAACCTGTTGCCATCACATATGTCAATGGTAGTGGTGGAAATGGTCACAATGATTTTATTTTTGACCTAAATAAAACCATCAAAAATTTAGATGAAATACAATCTGTACAAATCGTGTGCAAATAAAAATTTTATAAAAAAAGGAACTTGTATCATACAAGTTCCTTTTTTATTTTGTCAAAATTATTCTTCGTCCAATTTCAACACACTCATAAACGCCTGTTGTGGCACTTCTACGCTACCAATTTGACGCATACGTTTTTTCCCTTCTTTTTGTTTTTCCAGCAATTTTTTCTTACGGGAAATGTCACCACCATAACATTTTGCCAATACATCTTTTCGCATCGCACTGATGGTTTCTCTTGCAATAATTTTGCTGCCGATTGCTGCCTGAATGGGAATTTCAAACAAATGTCTGGGAATTTCTTTTTTCAGTTTTTCGCACATTTTTCTACCACGTTCTACCGCTGACAGCTTATGCACAATAAATGACAAAGCGTCCACAGGTTCTCTGTTTACCAATATATCCAGTTTCACCAATTCGCTTTCTTTGTATCCAATCAAAGTATAATCAAAAGACGCATAACCACGGCTTCTGGATTTGAGCACATCAAAGAAGTCATAAATAATCTCATTTAATGGCATTTCATATACCAACATCACACGGGTATCATCTAAATATTCCATGCTGATATAATCCCCACGTCTTTGTTGACACAATTCCATAATCGGCCCAACATAATCTTTTGGCAACATAATTTCTGCTTTTACAATCGGTTCTTCCATTTTTGCAATGCGTGCAGGGTCAGGCATATTACTTGGATTAGACAAATCAAAACTTGTACCATCTGTCAAATACACTTTATAAATAACACTTGGTGCAGTTGTCACCAAATCCAAATTATATTCTCTTTCCAAACGCTCCTGCACAATTTCCAAATGCAACAGACCCAAGAAACCACAACGGAAACCAAATCCCAATGCCACAGAAGTTTCTGGTTCAAAGAACAAAGAAGCATCATTGAGCTGCAATTTTTCCAAAGCATCTCTCAAATCTGGATATTTTGCACCATCTACTGGGAACACACCACAATACACCATCGGATTTACCTTTTTATACCCTGGTAATGCTTCTTTTGTTTGTCTTGCAGACTCTGTCACTGTATCCCCTACACGTGTATCTGACACATTTTTGATACTTGCCGTAAAATAGCCAACCATACCTGCACGCAATTCGTCTACAGGCAAAAATCTACCCGGGCCAAAAATCCCCACTTCCACAACATCAAATTCTTTTCCTGTTGCCATCATTTTCACTTTAGAGCCTTTTTTGACCACACCATCAAACACACGCATCAAAACAATAACCCCTCGATACTGGTCATACACGCTGTCAAATATCAATGCTTTTAGTGGTGCATCTGGGTCGCCGCTTGGTGCAGGAATATCTGTAATCACTCTTTCCAACACATCTTCAATATTGATACCATTTTTTGCAGAAATTTCTGGTGCATCCTCCGCAGGAATACCAATAATATCTTCAATTTCTTGTTTTGCCCATGCAGGATTTGCACTTGGCAAATCAATTTTATTGATAACGGGCAATATTTCCAAATTATTATCTAACGCCAAATATACATTTGCCAAAGTTTGTGCTTCAATCCCCTGTGCAGCATCTACAATCAGTATTGCCCCTTCGCATGCTGCCAAAGAACGAGAAACTTCATAATTAAAATCCACATGTCCTGGTGTATCAATCAAGTTAAACTCATATTCTTCACCATCTTTTGCTTTATAAATCAAACGTACTGCCTGTGATTTGATGGTGATACCTCTTTCTCTTTCCAAATCCATATTATCAAGCACTTGCTCTTGCATTTCTCTGTCTGTCAGCAAACCTGTTTTTTGTATCAATCTATCTGCCAGTGTCGATTTCCCATGGTCAATATGTGCCACAATACAGAAATTTCTGATATGGCTTTGTCTGTCTTTGTTGGACATTTTGTCCCCTCCTGTATATCGTGTTTTTCGTCAATTACAAATCCGTACACAACAAAAAACAGAGTCGTTTTGACATCTGTTTTTGCCGTTATTTTCGCTATTATACCATATCAAAAGCCATCAAGTCAAACCTCTGCTTTTGTTCTTATCCCAAAACCTTTTTCAGAAAAAATGCTTGTAACCATATAGAAAAAAGCGTATCATACAAAGGTAATATACAAAAATGTATTTCGGAGGTGTTATTTCATTGAAAGCAGAAATCATTGCAGTTGGTACAGAAATATTGCTTGGGGATATTTTGAACACCAATGCACAATATTTATCAAAAGAACTGGCTCAATTAGGTATAGAAGTTTATTTCCAAACCGTTGTTGGAGACAATCCACAACGATTAAAAGACAGTATTTTTCATGCATTTTCCAGAGCAGATATCATCATCACCACAGGCGGCTTAGGGCCTACAGAAGACGACTTAACAAAAGAAACCGCTGCCGCCTATTTTGATGAAGAACTTGTGCTTGATGAAAAAGCATTTGCACAAATCAAATCCTTCTTCGACCGCATTGGCAGAACCATGACAGAAAACAACAAAAAACAAGCTATGGTTCCCAAATCACACGCCACTGTATTATACAATCCAAATGGTACCGCACCAGGCATCATCATAGAAAAAAACGGAAAAATGATTGCCATGCTACCAGGGCCTCCCAAAGAAACTGTTCCCATGTTTGAAAATCAAGTAAAACCTTATTTACTCAAAAAACAAGAATTTACATTTGTGTCAGAAATATTGCGTGTAGCAAGCATCGGGGAAAGTGCTATGGAAACATTGGTAAAAGATTTGATAGATAAACAAACCAATCCTACCATCGCCCCTTATGCCAAAGATGGGGAGTCTATATTGCGTATTACGGCAAAAGCAAAATCAGAAGCAGAAGCAAAAGAAATGATTGCTCCTGTCAAAGCTGCACTCAAAGAACGTTTGGGAAATGCTGTTTATGCCGAAGGCGAAACCGATTTGCAAAGTGTTGTTGCACAATTATTATTACAACAACACAAAACCATTGCCATTGCAGAATCTTGTACAGGTGGCTTAATTACATCCAACTTGGTAGAATGTGCAGGCATTTCTGACGTTTTGTTGGAAGGCTGTGTTACATACACCAATCACGCCAAAATCCATCGTTTGGGTGTAAAAGCAGAAACATTGGATACTTATACCGCTGTTAGCGAACAAGTCGCAGCAGAAATGGCAAAAGGTGTTGCCAAAACAAGTGGGGCAGATATTGGCATTGCCACAACTGGTATTGCTGGTCCAGATGGCGGCACAGAAGACAAACCTGTTGGTTTGGTTTATATCGGCTTGTGTATCAACGGTGAAACATTTGTCAAAGAATATCGTTACACAGGACAAAGAAATAAAATCAGACAACGTGCAGCATATCAAGCTTTGGATGTACTACGCAAAGCATTACAAAAAAATCAATAAAATTATTTTGATACCTACAAATGCCAGTTGACAGAAAAATAAAAATCAGTTAAAATAAGAACATAGGTTCGATACATCACAATAAGAAAGGTGGTTGCACAATGGCAGCAAAAACAGCAAAAGAAGAAATCAAATTTGAAGATAGACAAAAAGCACTCGATGCAGCATTAAGCCAAATCGAAAAACAATTTGGTAAAGGTGCTGTAATGAAATTAGGGGACGACTCCGCAAAAATGAATGTAGGTGTTGTACCTTCTGGTTCTTTGAGCTTAGATATTGCACTGGGTGTTGGTGGTGTACCAAAAGGCAGAATTATCGAAATATACGGCCCTGAATCTTCTGGTAAAACAACCGTTGCTTTGCATATTGTTGCAGAAGTGCAAAAAAGTGGTGGTATCGCTGGCTATATCGACGCAGAACACGCAATGGATCCTACTTATGCAAAAGCAGTTGGTGTAGATATTGACAATTTATATATCTCACAACCAGATGATGGAGAACAGGCTTTGGAAATTGCAGAAACAATGGTTAGAAGTGGTGCCATTGATATTGTCATTGTAGACTCTGTTGCTGCATTAGTGCCTCGTGCAGAAATCGAAGGGGAAATGGGCGACTCTCATATGGGCTTGCAAGCAAGACTGATGAGCCAAGCATTGAGAAAATTAACTGGTATCACAAACAAATCAAACTGTACCGTTATTTTTATCAACCAACTTCGTGAAAAAATCGGTGTAACATTTGGGAATCCTGAAACCACAACTGGTGGTCGTGCATTAAAATTCTATTCTTCTGTACGTATCGACATCAGAAAATCCGATGTACTAAAACAAGGTACCGAATTGGTGGGTAACCGTGTCAAAGTAAAAATTGCAAAAAATAAAGTAGCTCCACCTTTCAAAACCGCAGAATTTGATATCGTATATGGACAAGGCATTTCCAAAGAAGGCGATATTTTAGACTTGGCAGCAGATGTGGATATCGTAAACAAAAGCGGTGCATGGTATGCTTATGAAGAAACACGCATTGGACAAGGTAGAGAAAATGCCAAAACATTCTTAAAAGAACATCCAGAAATGTGTCGAGAAATCGAAAACAAAGTGCGTGCCCATTATGACTTACCCACATTAGACCCTGTGCAAGCAGACGCACAAACAGAAACCATCACAGAAGTATTGCAAGATTTGGAAACAGAATAATAAATCTCTCCTAGAAATCTCCATAAAAAAACCACCTATTTCATATAGGTGGTTTTTATTTTATCATTTATCAAAAAAATCTTTCATTTTTTCTCCAAATGATTTTTTTTCTGTGTTCGCTGATTTCTCAGCGTGTGCCGCCCCCTGCGGTGCATCACCATAAAACTCTCTCAACAGTTCTTTTTGTCTTTCTGTCAATTCTGTTGGAATTTGTACTTTTAATGTCACAATCTGATTGCCTCTGTTTTTGGGATTTCTCAAATTTGGCACACCCACACCACGCAATGTCACAACTGTATTTGGTTGTGTACCTGGTTTGATGGTATATTTTTGTTCTCCATCAATGGTTTTGATTGTAATTTCGCCACCCAATGCCGCTTGTACAAATGTAATTGGCACATCACAATAAATATCAAACCCTTTCCGCACAAACACACGATTTGGCTGTACATACACCGTTACAAGCAAATCGCCATAAGCGCCGCCTTTTTCACCAATTTCACCTTTGCCTTGCAAGCGAATGGTTTGTCCATTATCAATCCCTTTTGGAATATTGACTTCATATTTTTTATTTTTTTTCATTTTCCCTGTGCCATGACAAGTATTACAAGGGTCTTTTACAATTTTACCCGTACCATGACAAGCAGAACAAGTACGCACAGAAGTCACAGCACCAAACATAGACTGTTGTACCACTCTTTCTTGCCCTGTACCGCCACACTTGGAACAACTTTCTGCATGTGTACCTGGTTTTGCCCCTGTACCATGACAATTTTCACATTCATCTGTCACAGAAACAGAAATTTCTTTTTTACAACCAAATATTGCTTCTTCAAAAGTAAGCTGAATATTTACGTTAATATCTCTACCACGTCTGGGGCCGCTTTTTCTGCCGCCGCCACCGCCAAAACCAAACATACTGCCAAAAAGGTCGCCCAAATCGCCCATATCAAAGCCATCAAAGCCGCCGCCATAGAAACCGCCGCCCATGCCGCCTTGCCCAAATGCAGCATGACCAAATTGGTCATATTGTGCACGTTTTTCAGGATTACTCAACACTTCATATGCTTCGTTTACTTCTTTGAATTTTTCTTCTGCCTCTTTATTTCCCGGATTTTGGTCAGGGTGATATTTCACTGCCATTTTACGGTATGCTTTTTTCAATTCTGCCTCAGACGCACCTTTTTGCACGCCCAAGACTTCATAATAATCTCTTTTCTCTGCCAACTTCCTCACCGCCTTATGCTATTTCACAAAAATATATCTAAAGTGCAAAAGCAGGGGTAGAGAAGTCCCCACCCTTGCCTTTTCACAACATTTTGTTTTTTCAAATTACAGTTCTTTGCCTTCGCCATCTACTACATCACTGTCGCCACCCTGCGGTGCTTCACCCTGTGCAGCCTGTGCCTGTTGATACAGTTTTTCAGAGATTTTGTAGAATTCTTGTTTCAGTGCTTCTGTTGCAGATTTGATATTTTCCACATCTGTATCTGTCATATTTTCTACTTGAATATCTTTGATTGTATCTTTCAAACCATTCAAAGCACCTTCCACAGCAGATTTTTCACTTGCATCAATTTTATCTCCCAATTCTTCCAATGCTTTTTCTGTTTGGAAAATCATAGAATCTGCTTCGTTTTTCACTTCAATGCTTTCTTTTCTCTTTTTATCTTGTTCTGCGAACTGTTCTGCTTCTTTTACTGCTTTGTCAATTTCTTCTTCTGACAAATTAGAGCCAGCAGTGATTGTAATTTTCTGTTCTTTTCCAGTACCCAAATCTTTTGCAGAAACATTTACAATACCATTTGCATCAATATCAAATGTTACTTCAATCTGAGGCACACCACGTCTTGCAGGTGCGATACCATCCAGCTTAAATTGACCCAATGTTTTATTATCTCTTGCCATTGCTCTTTCACCTTGTACAACGTGAATATCAACAGCGGTCTGATTATCCACAGCAGTAGAGAAAATCTGTTTTTTGTTTGTAGGGATTGTGGTGTTTCTGTCAATCAATTTTGTTGCAACGCCACCTTCTGTTTCAATCCCCAAAGACAAAGGTGTTACATCCAACAACAATACGCCACCTGCACCTTCATCACCAGCCAATTTACCACCTTGTATTGCAGCACCTACCGCAACACATTCATCAGGGTTGATACCTTTGAAAGGTTCTTTTCCTGTATGTTTTTTCACTGCTTCTTGTACAGCTGGAATTCTTGTAGAACCACCAACCAAAAGCACTTTATCAATTTCATTTGCAGACAAACCAGCATCTGACAAAGCCTGACGTACTGGCTGCATTGTGCCATCTACCAAATCTGCTGTCAATTCATCAAATTTTGCTCTAGACAATGTCACATCCAAATGTTTTGGGCCATCTTGGTTCATGGTAATAAATGGCAAATTGATATTTGTTGTGGTTACAGTAGACAATTCTTTTTTTGCTTTTTCTGCTGCTTCTTTCAATCTTTGCATTGCCATTTTGTCTTTACTCAAATCCATGCCTTCTGCTTTTTTGAATTCAGCCACCAAGAAATCAATAATTCTTTGGTCAAAGTCATCGCCACCCAAACGTGTATTACCATTTGTAGACAATACTTCGATAACGCCACCACCAATTTCAATGATGGACACGTCGAATGTACCACCGCCCAAATCATATACCATAATTTTCTGTTCATTTTCGTTATCCAAGCCATAAGCCAATGCTGCGGAAGTTGGTTCATTTATGATACGTTTTACATCCAAACCAGCAATACGACCAGCATCTTTTGTCGCTTGACGTTGTGCGTCATTGAAGTATGCAGGTACTGTGATAACAGCTTCTGTAACAGTTTCACCCAAGTAGCTTTCTGCGTCTGCTTTCAATTTTTGCAGTATCATTGCAGAAATTTCTTGTGGAGAATAGGATTTATCTTCAATATTTACTTTGTAATTTTCACCCATATATCTTTTGATAGAGCTGATTGTATTATCAGGGTTTGTAATTGCCTGACGTTTTGCAGTTTCACCAATCAATCTTTCACCATTTTTTGCAAAACCAACCACAGAAGGTGTTGTTCTTGCACCATCGCTGTTTACGATAACAACAGGCTGACCGCCTTCCATCACTGCCACACAAGAGTTTGTTGTTCCCAAGTCAATACCAATAATTTTACCCATAATCTATTTCCTCCTAATTTTATCACTATTTTTTTGAAAATTTATATCAGTTTGCCACTTTTACCATACTGTGGCGAATAACTTTATCTTTGTATTTGTAGCCTTTGAGCATTTCCATCATGATTTCATTTTCACCATAATTTTCATCATCCTCATGTGCCACTGCCGCATGAAAATTGGGGTCAAATTTTTCACCTAATGCTTTAATTTCTTCTACGCCCATACCATGCAAAATTTCTTGAAATTGTTTCAATGTCATTTGTACACCTTTCAAAAAAGCATCATCTGCATCTGACTTTCCTTCCTGTACGGCAACCGCACGTTCCAGATTATCTACCACAGGCAACAGCTTTTCGATTGTATCTCTGACACCATCATCATACATACTTGCTTTTTCTTTTGCAGTTCTTTTTCGGAAATTATCAAATTCTGCAAAACATCTTTGATATTTATCCAAATAATCAGCAGCTTTTTGTTCCAATTCCGCAATTTTTTGTTCTGTTTCATCTATCACTTCACAATCTGCCGTTTCTGTCTGCACATCATCTTGTGCAGTTTCTTCGGTTATATTTTCTTCTTGCAGAGCTTCTTCATTCAAATTCTTTTCTTCCACATCTGCCCCTCTTTTCTCTAATTATTTTTATTTTCTTCAGCAAGATTTTTCAAAACTTTTTCCATATTGTTTACCATACCATTCAATACAGAAACCACTTGCGAATAATCCATTCTGGTTGGGCCAACAATACCAATGGTACCTCTTGTATTGTCCCCCATTTTATAAGTTGCGGTAATCACACTACAATCTTGCATACTTTGTACAGAGTTTTCACTACCAATCAAAATTTGCATTTCATCTGTTTTGCTGCCTTCCAGCAATGTCACAAGCACATCTTTTTCTTCCAATGTTTGAAACAGTGACTTTGCTTTTTGAATATCAGAAAATTCAGGAAAAGCCAGTATATTTTTGGTACCGCTCATGTGTACCTGTACTTTTTCTGCCGCCCTCATGGTATTTTCAATCGCATTTAGAATATGCGGCAATATTTCTTGATATTCATATAATACGGTTTGCAAACGATTGATAACGCTTGCATCAATATCATGCAGTGCATACCCTTGCAATGCTTCATGCAAACATTTGCCCATCAAAAACACTTTTTCATCATCTGGTGCAACACCCATTTTAATCACATGATTTTTGATGAAATTATCTTCTGTAGCAATCACCAACAACACAGAATTTTGGTCTAGCGGCAACAACCGAATTTGCTTGATTTTGGTTGTTTGGCTGACAGGCTCCGAAATAATGGTTGTGTAATTGGTCAAAGTAGAAAGTGCCTTTGCTGTTTCTTCCAACAGATAATCAATCTGTCCCACATTTCTTGTGATGATATTTTGTAAATATCGTTGTTCTTCCTGTCCAAGTTCCTTTTTCTGCATCAGGTGGTCTACATACAAACGATACCCCAAATCTGAGGGAATACGACCTGCGGAAGCATGAGGCTGCATAATAAATCCCATATCCTCCAAATCGCTCATCTCATTTCGTATGGTTGCCGAGCTGATACCAAGATTGTATTTTTTTGCAATAGTTCTGGAACCGACAGGCTCTGCCGTTTCAATGTAATCATTGATGATTGCCTGCAAAATTTGTATTTTTCTGTCATTCAACGACATTACCCTCGCCTCCTTTACATTTTGTTAGCACTCTCTTTGTACGAGTGCTAATTTCTATAACATAAGATAGCACTTGCCACCGTCTATGTCAAGTGCTAATTGCAATTTTTTATATATTTTTTATCATTTCATCATCATCTTTCAAAAAAGCTACAAAAACATAATTGCTGACATCAATGCCATGTTCTGTCAATTTTATAAAACCATCGTTTTCTTCCAACAACCCCTCATTCTTTAATTTTTCCAATTCATCGCCATATATTACTTCCATTTCTTGCCCAAAACGCTCCAAAAACCGTTTTTTGGAAACACCATCTGTCATACGCAAACCCAAAAACATAAATTCGCTGTATTGCTCCTGTATTGGGATATCTTCCACATCTTCTGCCAAATCCATGCCATCATTTGCCTTTTGTATATAACATGCCAAGTTATATGGATTGTGAAACCGCTTTTCTGCCCAATAGGAGTGTGCCCCTAAGCCAAACCCCATATATACACCATCTAGCCAATACAAACTGTTATGACGACTTTGTTTGCCATTTTTGGCAAAATTAGATATTTCATATTGATGATATCCTTTTTGTTTCAAAAATGATACGGTTTGATGATACATTTCTCGGTCTGTCTGCTCATCGGTTTCTTGATATATCCCTTTTTCATACAAATCATAAAACGGCGTACCTTCTTCTATGATTAAGCTGTATGCAGAAATATGCTCTGGTTGTAATGCTGTCACATGCTCCAATGTTTCCAACCAATCTGATACAGTTTGATTTGGCAATGCAAACATCAAATCCACATTGATATTTTCAAAACCTGCTTTTCTTGCATTTTTGAAATGATCCAAAAACACTTCTTTTGTGTGTATTCTGCCAAGTATCTGCAACAAATCATTTTGCCAAGCCTGCAACCCCATACTAATACGGTTAAAGCCCATATTGTGTAACGCTTGACACATTGCAAAATCCAATGTACCTGGATTTGCTTCAATCGTTATTTCTGCATATTCTGTAATATCATAATTTTGTTTTATGGTATCCATCAAGCATTGTAACTGCTCTGCTGACAACACCGTTGGTGTACCACCACCAAAAAATATGGTTTTGATTGCATAATTTTTGCACTGTGGTGCTTTTTGTATCAATTCTTTTTGCAATGCTTTTACATACACTTCCCGTTTATCAAGCTCTCCTGCAAAAGATGGAAAATCACAATACAAACATTTTTGCACACAAAATGGAATATGCATATATAACCCCATTTGTTTCATATCATTTGTATCCCTTCTTTTTTTATACATCTTTTTCACTTACCAATTTTTGGTGCACATCAACTTTTTTTCTTCCAAACATATCGACATTTTT
>JAHHTV010000035.1 GCA_020024395.1 Anaerotignum sp.
TATCAAAAAATGTATACTCTTTTTTATTGATATTTTCAATATTTTTTACTATATTTTTTATTTTTATATAGAATATAGTCTAAACTTTATTCTGTATTTTAGTCTATTTTAATTTGTGATATACTTTCTATAACATGTAACAGAAAGGATTTGAAGAAATAATGTCACCAGAAGTATGTATTATGATTGCAATCGCAATTTATTTGATTGCAATGTTGGGTGTGGGGATTTATTGCTCCAAACACAATAACAATGTAGACGATTTTTATTTAGGCGGTAGAAAATTAGGGCCTTTTGTCACTGCCATGAGTGCAGAGGCTTCTGATATGAGCAGTTGGCTATTGATGGGCTTACCAGGTGTAGCATATCTGACAGGTGTTGCTGATGCAGCTTGGACAGCCATTGGGCTTGCCATTGGTACTTATTTCAACTGGCTGATTATTGCAAAACGAATTCGTATTTATTCTCATGTGGCAGAGAACTCTATCACAGTACCAGATTTCTTTTCCAGAAGATATCGTGATGACAAAAACATATTGATGTGTATTTCTGCTATTTTGATTATTGTATTTTTCATTCCCTATACGGCTTCCGGATTTGCAGCTTGCGGAAAATTATTTAGTAGTTTATTTGGTGTCAATTATATGGCAGCCATGATTATTAGTGCAGTTGTCATTGTTGGTTATACTGCAACAGGCGGCTTCTTGGCAGCAAGTGCCACAGACTTGATACAAAGTATCTTTATGACTATTGCGTTGATTATCATATTATTATTTGGTATCAAAGTAGCAGGTGGCTGGGATTTGATTGTGAGCGATGTACAATCTATCCCTGGATATTTGAACATGACCGAAACATATAGCGTTGTCACAAACACAGCAGAACCTTACAGCATATTGAAAATTGTATCTGTACTGGCTTGGGGGCTTGGGTATTGTGGTATGCCACATATACTATTACGCTTTATGGCAATCGAAGATAAAGAAAAATTGGCTTTATCTCGTCGTGTAGCAACCATTTGGGTCGTCATTTCCATGATGATTGCTGTTTTGATTGGTATTGTAGGTTATGCCATGACAAAAGCAGGTGCTGTACCTTTCTTAGAGGGTTCTGCATCAGAAACCATTATTGTTAGAATTGCACATTTGTTGAGCCACGAAGGCGTTTTAATGGCATTTTTGGCAGGGATTATATTGGCAGGGATACTGGCAGCAACCATGTCCACCGCAGACTCCCAGCTTTTGGCAGCATCTTCCAGCGTATCTCAAAACTTAATTCGTGGATTTTTCAAAATACAAATTTCTGAAAAAACTGCAATGTTGATTGCCAGAATTACTGTTGTTGTCATTTCCTTCATTGCCATATTCTTAGCAAGAGACCCTAACAGCTCTGTATTTGGTATTGTATCTTTTGCATGGGCAGGTTTTGGGGCTGCATTTGGCCCTGTGGTTGTTTGTGCATTGTTCTGGAAACGTTCCAACAAATATGGTGCTTTGGCAAGTATGTTGGTTGGTGGTGTGATGGTATTTGTTTGGAAATATTTAATTGCCCCTAAGATTGGTGCTCTTGGCATTTATGAGTTGTTGCCTGCATTTGTAGCCGCTTGTGTGGCAAATGTTGTTGTCAGCTTGGCAACACCTGCACCTTCTCAAGAAATCATTTCAGAATTTGAATTGGTACAAAAACTGTATAAAGAAAAAGCATAAGACTATTTTACTTTTGTGGGGGTAAATCATCAATATAAAAAAGGCGTATTCTAAAAGAATACGTCCTTTTTCTATATCCATTTTTTATAATTCTCGTCTGCCTTCCAATGCCCGAGATAATGTAATTTCGTCTACATATTCCAAATCGCCCCCTACAGGCACACCATTTGCAATACGTGTCACTTTTACACCCAAGGGCTTTAACAAACGGCTGATATACATAGCCGTTGCTTCACCTTCTACATTGGGATTGGTTGCCAGTATCACTTCTTTGACATCTTCTGTCATTCTGGAAACCAACTCTTTGATATGAATATCCGCAGGGGTAACACCTGTCATAGGTGAAATTGACCCATGCAGCACATGATACACACCATGGTATTGTTTTGTGCGTTCATATGCAGCCATATCTCTTGGGTCTTCCACAACCATAATAGTTGTATGATCTCTTTTTGGATTTTCACAAACAGGGCAAATATCTTCGTCTGTTAAATTACAACAAACGGCACAATATTTGACTTCTTTTTTTGCGTCCAGTATTGCATTTGCCAATGTGGTCACTTTTTCCTCTGGCATATGAATGATATGAAATGCCAAACGCTGTGCAGACTTTCCGCCAATGCCAGGTAAACCTGCCAACTGTTCTATCAATCTTGTAATGGGATTTCCGTAATAATTCATAATATCCCCTCTTATTTAGAATAAACCACCCATACCGCCTGTCAATTTGCCCATTGCGTTGTTATACATTTCATCTGCCTGACGGATTGCTTCGTTCACTGCGGACAATATCAAATCTTCCAACATTTCCACATCATCAGGGTCTACCACATCAGGATTGATTTTCAATTCTTTGATTTCTTTTTTGCCAGAAATCACAACTTTCACAGCACCGCCACCGCTTGTCATTTCCAATGTTTTGTCATTGAGTTCTTCCTGCATTTCTACCATTTGTTTTTGCATTTTCTGGGCTTGTTTCATCAAGTTGTTCATGTTCATACCACCCATGCCACCAAATCCACCTTTTGCCATATTGTATAACCTCCTAAAAGTATATTTTTATTTTTATTCTTTTCTATTTTATATAAAACTGCGTATTCTCGCAAGAGAATTTTATGGTTCCATATCTGCCTCTGGAAAATAGCCTGACATCAGGCTTTCAAATTCTGGGTCACTCATACCATTTTGTAGTTCTTCTTCTTTACCATACATAGTTTCTCGCCATTGGTCATATGCTTCTTTGACAATGGTTTGAAACTGAAATGTTTTTTCTGTATTTTTTGCAATGGTTTCTGTAATCTCATCTAAATGCTTGTTTAATATGCTTGCCAAAGCATCATACCCACACACCAAATACACAAAATCATCTTCTTTGAAACCAATTTCCACCTGTGACAGCATACCTTTCAAGCTGCCTTCAAAATGTGCATTGCAAAGTGTATGCCAATTTTTTTGCAAATTTTGTTTATCTTCTTCCAATGCTGGCGGACGTTTTTTTGGTTTTTGTTGCGTTTGTTTTGGCTGCTGTGTAGGTATGGTTTGTACCACAGAAACGCCCTGTGCCACTTTTCTTTCCAAACCTGCCAATCTTGCCGCAAGTGCTGTGACATCTTTATCCGCCCATTGTGAGCAAAGCCGCAATATTTCCACTTCTAATAATATTCTTGTATTTGCTGCATATTTGATATCATTTTGCAATGTCGAAAACCGCCCAATCCAATATGTCAATTCTTCTGCGGAAAGTGTATTGGCTTGTGCTTGCAATCGCTCTGTATTTTCTGCGGACAAATCCAAAATACGTTGTGGTTGTGCAACCGTTGCTGTAATCAATAAATTGCGCAAATGCTCCAAAAACTCAGAAATAAATTGTTTGACATCTCGCCCATCGAAAAGTATTTTTTCTATCAATTCCATTGCTTTTTGTGCATCTTTTTTCGATAATGCCTCTGTCATATCAAAAAATACACTTTTGTCAACTGCACCAACAACTTCTTGCACTTTTTCTAGTGTCACTTCTTCCCCACTGAAAAAAGCAAGACATTGGTCTAATATACTCAGAGAGTCACGCAATGAACCATCTGCCAACTGTGCCACATAATGTAAAGCATCGGTTGTTGCAAACAATCCCTCTGTTTGCAAATACCCTGCCAATGTGTTTGCAATATCTTCTGTTGTGATACGGCGAAAATCAAATCGTTGACAACGAGATAATATCGTGACAGGGACTTTTTGCGGGTCTGTGGTTGCCAATATAAATATGACGTGTGCTGGTGGTTCTTCCAATGTTTTGAGCAATGCATTGAATGCACTACCAGAAAGCATATGCACTTCGTCTATAATAAATACTTTATAAATCCCTTCAGTCGGTGGATACTTGACTTCTTCTCGAATTTCTCGAATATTTTCCACACTGTTGTTAGATGCAGCGTCAATTTCCATCACATTGACACTACGTCCAGCCAATATTGCCTCACACATACTACATACATTACATGGTTCCCCATCTTCTGTCAGGTGCAAACAGTTGATTGCTCTTGCAAATATTTTTGCAGTAGAGGTTTTCCCTGTACCTCTTGTGCCACAAAACAGATATGCATGAGAAATACGCTTTGTTTGCATTTGGTTTTTCAATGTCTTGACAATATGTTCTTGTCCCACAACACCCGAAAATGTATTTGGGCGAAATTTTCGATACAATGCTGTATACGACATGACAACAACCTCCCTTGTCCGTCATACAAAAAAGACGGGAAAAAATACTTTCTCCCGTCCTTGTGTTTTATAGAAATCCGTGCATTTGCTGTTGTCACAGCCAACCATGCGTTACCTTGTTCCAAAGCTCCATACAGGCACCCTTGCGACACACGAGAAGTAGACTGCTTAGTGCTGCTGTCTTCCGACCCTGACACGGTTCACAGGCTCCTGTTGTGCAAGACCTGCACTTCAACACCCTTTCCCAAGGGCAGGCCATATTTGACTATGCCGAAAGCAAACGTCACCCCCACTGTAGCGGATTGTGGGTACAGGGTACCGCTGACCCCCCGGCTAGCACGGAAATATCAACCGATTTTCATGCTATTATAGTATACATAACAATATCTTTGCTGTCAACACCAAAAATGTGACAATGTATCACCCATCATTTTTTCCATTTCAAATAATCTGCAATCACATCATGCAATTCAATAAATGGTTCTTGTTTGAGTCCTTTTCCTGTACGCATATTGACAATATCCATCTTATCTGTACAAAAATTTCCATACCCATCTATACATGTCATCAGCTCTGCCAATACATCATATGTGACTTCATAAAGCAAATCTTCCATATCATCACCAGGTTTATATTGACTCAATGCGATTTGCACTGTAGCTTCTTGTATAGCAGATAATTTTTCAAAAAAATCTTTTTGGTAAGCATTTTCCATATCGTTTACACCTGTTTTACTTTCCGAAACCGTTTGAAAAATCGTTTCATGATTTCGCTACATTCTTCTTGCAACAACCCTTCTGTCACTTCTACTTGATGGTTGAATTTCGGTTCGTGCAAAATATCCAATATAGACCCTGCACAGCCTGCTTTGCTGTTTCTTGTACCAAATACCACACGTGGTATTCTTGCCTGTACAATGGCACCTGCACACATTGGGCAAGGCTCTACCGTGACATACAATGTGCAATCTTCCAGTCGCCAATCGCCTACAATATCTGATGCAATATTGATAATATCAATTTCTGCATGGCGTAAAGGGTTTTTTGCTGTATTACGCATGTTATGCCCTCTTGCAATGATTTCATTTTCTCGCACCATCACCGCACCAATCGGCACTTCTCCTGCCTGCAATGCTTTTTCTGCTTCTGCCAATGCTTGTTGCATATAATATAAATCTTGTTGCTGTGTCACAAAATCATTCCCCCTTTGCAATACACAAAGAGCCTTTTCTTGCTTCAATATCTGTCACCAACCAGTAATCATCCAAACCATCATCATTCAAATCAACAGGATAAATGCACTGTGCATATACAATATCTTCATTTGAAGAACGCAATCCCTTTTCTGTCAATATATAACGAATGGTAGTACCTGTCATATCACAAATATAAATTTCTTTGACACCATCTTGGTTCAAATCCCCACTTGTAATCACACCATACAAACTTTCCACGCCCAAATGGGTAGACCACAATTTACGAAAATTGGTATTATTTTTTTGATACAAATATAAATCCAAACCATCACTCATCAAATACTCTTTTGTACCATTGTTATCCAAATCTGTAATGTGTATATAATGTGCCCCATGTTTCAAACGGGTATATGCTGTATTTTGCCAGCCTTCTTCTGTGTTTTGATAATATTGTATGGTTTTATCCACAGAAAGCAATAGGATGTCACCATCTGCTGCCAAAGCCCCTGCATTGCTTGCCTCTAATGGGATTTCTGCATTTGTTTTTTGCATATTGACATCATAAAATACAACCTTTTCTGATTTTGTAAATGTATGCTCACCTTCACCACTGCCATGTTCTTCTACACTAGAAAGCAACACAGCCAATTCGCTACCATTTGCACCATCAAAAAATGTGGCAGAAGTTGCTTCCAATCCATTACCAAATGTCAATGTTCTCCACAATCGTAATGCATTTTTCTGATAACGATATATACGTACACTCCCATTTTGTATGGAAGCCATCAATACATTGCCCTTGCTATCTTTGCCCACTGTCAAAAAACCTTCTTTTGGAAAAGATGCAGATGTGGAAGAAAATATTTTTTCCATACCATTCCAATTTTCATACTTTGTAAAATCAACATCTGTCAAAAAAAGATTTCTCTCTGTCAAACCATAATATCCATTGTCATAATCACCTTGATAACAAGCACCAACTAAATGACTGCCATTAAAATAACACAATAGCTGTCCAGCAACATCACCATTATAATGCATCAAATTGGCTGTACCAATTACCACATTTGTATTTTGATATGCAGACAAATCATATTCTGTCATTGCAGATGCTGCAAAGAGGTCATTTGTTTCTTCTGATTTTTTGGGTATTGTACCACTCATAAACTGCAAGCTATCTTTATCAAAATCCCAGTAATATTTGTCTGCCACAGACATTATCAAATCCATATATTGTTCTTGCTGTTCTGCTGTGAGTGTGAATGTTGTTTCTTTGGATGCACAACCACACAAACCCAACACAGTCAACAAAAGCAAACACAATTTTGTTTTTTTCATGCTCGTCCCTTCCCTCTTTTGTAATGCTTGTTTCTGCATAACTGTTTTCATTATATATGAGAGGAGCAATTTTTTCAAACATTATCTACCGAATATCCGTTCCACAAGTATCAAAGCCATAAAAACACCCGCAATATTTGCCATCAATGCACAAAAAAGAGTATGTCTTGTTTTTGTGACTTTGATTGACATAAAATATAAACTCATGGTATAAAACACCGTTTCTGTACAACTCATCATCACAGATGCCACACGCCCCAAAAAAGAATCTGGGCCAAACTGCATAAAAATATCTGTCAAAAGCCCCAAAGCTGCCGAAGAAGAAACCAGACGCACCAATGTCAATGGTGCCAATTCGGCTGGAAATCCCAAAGCGACTTCCAAAGGCTTTAGCAAATTTGTCATACATTCCAATAAGCCGCCTGCTCTCATCACTTCCACAGCCACCAATAAACCAATCAAAGTCGGCAATACTTCCACAACGGTTTTCAAACCTTCTTTCGCACCATCTGAAAACGCTTCATATAAATTGACATGCTTCAAACACCCAAACACCACTATCAAAAGCACTGTCACAGGAATGATAAAGTCAGAAACCAAAATCAGTATTTTCACATTTTTTCTCTCCCCTCCAAACATTTTGCAAGCACAATGCCAATCAACGTTGTGACAAGTGTTGCAACAATTCCAACCCCCACAATCTCCGCAGGTGCTGCCGAGCCATATTCTGTGCGGTATGCAAGAATATTGACTGTCACCAGTTGCAATGATGACATATTGACCACCAAAAACATACACATGGCATTAGATGCTGTGCCTTTTTCACGCTGATTTAATTCTGCCAATTCTTTCATTGCTAAAAGTCCTGCGGGTGTCGCTGCCCAGCCAAGTCCCAAAAAATTTGCTACAAAATTTGTTGCGATGTATTTTCTTGCTTTATGATTTTTTGGCACAGATGGAAACAAAAAAGATAAAAACGGCTCCATTTTGTCTGACAAAATATCAATCATACCACCACGCTCTGCAATCTTTAATATACCAGACCATGTTGCAATTACCCCTGCCATTGTGATGCCAAGCTGTATTGCTCCTTTGCCACCATCAATGACCGCATTTGTCACCAAATCCATGCGTCCCAAAAACGCTCCCACTAAAATACCACCAATTAAAAAAAATCCCCAAATCATATTCAGCATATTGTATCCCTCCTGTTGCGTAATATATGATTTTTTTTAGTAGAATAGCATTATTTTCCATATGCAATATACCTTATTTTTTCACATTATTTCCATATTCTTGTTTTTTTGTATTTTTTTGTTGCATTTTAGAATTATTCATGTTAAAATTTCGTTAAGAAATCAAAAAACCAACCGGTATGAAAGGAGGAAGTAAAGTGAAATCCACAGGTATTGTAAGAAAAGTTGATGAATTGGGAAGAGTGGTTCTACCTATTGAACTTAGAAGAAACATGGGGATTGCCATCAAAGATTCTTTGGAAATCTTTGTAGAAGAAAATACAATCATTCTAAAGAAATATGAACCTGCTGATATTTTCTCAGGTAGTATGGAAGATTTGATTGACTACAAAGGCAAAAAAGTATCGAAAGCCTCCATTTTGGAAATGGCTAAATTGGCCGGATTAAATATTTAATACACAAAAAAGACACTTCTTTTATAAAGGTAGTGTCTTTTTTTTATTGACAGGTTTTTTTCCCTATTTTACAATAATATTCGATATCAAAAAAATAACGTGAGAAAGGCGGTATTATTTATTATGAATACATTTCAAGGCAGCAGCAATTATGTTGCAAGTGAAGATTTGATGCGTTCCATGAACATTGCCATGGCATTACAAAAACCTTTGCTTATCAAAGGGGAACCAGGCACAGGCAAAACAATGCTTGCAGAAGCAGTATCTCAAGCACTGGGCAAAAAATTGGTCATCTGGAATATCAAATCCACAACAAAAGCACAAGATGGTTTATATGTATATGACGTGGTACAACGTTTGTATGACAGCCAATTTGGCAATGAAGGTGTTGATGATATTCAAAAATATGTCAAAATGGGGAAATTGGGCGAAGCATTCTCTGCGGATGAACAAGTGATACTACTCATTGACGAAATCGACAAAGCAGACTTGGAATTTCCAAATGACTTGCTTTGGGAATTGGATAAAATGGAATTTTATATCCCAGAAACAAAACAAACCATAAAAGCAAAACAACGTCCCATTGTTATCATCACATCCAATGCAGAAAAAGAACTGCCAGATGCATTTTTGCGTCGCTGTATTTTCCATTATATCGAATTTCCTGACGCAGAGCAAATGGAAGAAATCATAAACGTACACTTTGACAATCTGGACAAAACATTGCTCAAACAAGTTTTGGATACATTCTATTGGATTAGGGAAATGTACAATATACAGAAAAAACCCAGCACATCAGAAGTCATTGACTGGATACAAGCATTGGTCATTGGTGGCGTTTCCCCTGAAAAAATTAGAGAAGCTGTCCCCTTTGCCGGTGTATTGCTCAAAAAAAATGAAGACATTGACACACTCAAACGTCATATTAGATAAGCAGGTGATACCATGTTTACGGCATTTTTCTATTTATTGCGTGCAAGAGGGCTAAAAGTTTCCATGAATGAATGGATGACACTTTTAGAAGCTTTACAAAAAGGATTACATCAATCCTCTTTCACAGGTTTTTATTATCTTTGCCGCAGTATATTGGTAAAAAGTGAAACAGACTTCGACAAATTCGATGGTGCATTTTTGGAATTTTTCAAAGACATGGCATTTACTGACGAATTGCCACAAGAACTGTTAGACTGGTTAGAAAACCCCAAAGAAACACCAGGCGATGAATTTGACATGGAACGTGCCATGCAAAACGAACGTCTTTCACAACAAGAAATTCAGCGTATGTTTTTGGAACGTTTGGAAGAACAAAAAGAAGAACACAATGGTGGCAGTTATTGGGTTGGTACAGGTGGTGTATCTGTATTTGGCAACAGCGGTTTCAGCCCTCGTGGTATTCGTGTTGGTGGAGAAGGCGGCAAACGGCGTGCATTCCAAGTGGCAAGCGAACGCAAATTCCGTGATTTTAGACAAGATAACACACTAGATACCAGACAATTCCAAATGGCATTTCGTCGTTTGCGTCAATTTTCTGCACAAGTGGACGAGGCAAAAACAGAATTTGACATTGATAGCACCATACAAAAAACTTGTGACAATGCAGGCACATTAAGCATTGTGTATGACCGTCCCAGAAAAAACACTGTCAAAGTCATGCTTTTGATGGATAGTGGCGGCTCTATGGACTATTATAGCCGTTTATGTTCTGCACTGTTCCAAGCAGTCAATAAATCCAGCCATTTTAAAGATTTGCAAGTATTTTATTTCCACAACTGTATTTATTCCAAAATTTATACAGACCCTTATTTGCGTCCATCTTCCACAATATCCACAGAATGGATATTAAACAACATCAGCAGTGAATACAAAGTCATCATTGTTGGAGACGCACAAATGGAGCCTTCCGAATTACTGGATGGCAGTTATTACCATTATGGTGTACGAGATGAAATTGCAGGCATAGAATGGTTGACACGTTTTCGTGAAAAATACCCGCATTTGGTTTGGTTAAATCCCTCCGAAAGACCGTATTGGGGCGGCTGGTGGGCAAAAACATATGATATTATCAACAAAGATTTTGACATGCATGATTTGACATTAGAAGGCATCAACAATGCACTCAAAAAACTGATGGTAAATCGTTAAAAAAAGGAGAATGCTTTTCGCATTCTCCTTTGCTTATGTTTAATATTCAGGTTCAATCAAGCCATAGGAACCATTTTTACGTTTGTAAACCACATTCACTTCGTCGGTTTCACCATTACGGAATACAAAGAAATTATGTCCAATCAATTCCATTTCCATAACCGCTTCTTCTGCGTCCATAGGTTTGATTTCAAAATGTTTAATTCTTTCAATTTTATACAAAGGTTCTTCGTCCAAATCTTCTTCGGGAACCAATATTGCATGATATTCTGCCATATAGCTATCGCCGCTTTGACGTACTTTTGTGCGCATACGTTTTTTATAGCGAACCACTTGTCTTTCCAAAATATCCACTGCTTTATCCATTGCCGCTGTCATATCAGGGTCTTCTACTTCTGCACGGATAATGCGTTTATTCAGGGGAATTGTCACTTCCACAGTGGAAACCAATTTTTCCAAACTCAGTGTAATGGTTGCATTTGTTTCTGAGGGAAAGAGTTTTGCGATACGGTCAAGTTTTCGCTCTACCATTTCTTTTGTCTTGTCCCAAACGTCAATATTTTTCCCAATAATGTTGTAACGCATACAAAACAACTCCTTTCGAGGCTTTCCAAAATAGAAAACCCGTTTGGTTCTAAAAACCGTATTCCAAAAGAAAATATTTTTCTTTTGTATAAAGACTTATTCTCCATTATTTTGAAAAACCCTTTTTTTCATCAAAAAATTTTTGATAAAATTTTTATTTGTTTACAATTTATCTATTTTGTTGTTTTTAGTTTACAGAATATATG
>JAHHTV010000036.1 GCA_020024395.1 Anaerotignum sp.
ATTTTCCATACAAAATTGCTTTTTGATAAAAAATAAAACCAAGAGAACTTTTGAGAAATCAAGAGTTTCTGTTGGTTCTTTTTTATTCTGCTTCTGTCCAGCGTTGGCGATGCAATTCTACTTGTTGTTGCATATGTGCAAAGCCTTGTAGTCTTAATGCTTCATATACCACAATCGCAACCGCATTTGACAAATTCAAACTTCTTGCCGCTGGCAACATGGGAATACGAATGGAATTTTCAGGATATTGCAACAATATTTCTTCTGGAATACCTGCACTTTCTTTTCCAAACATAATATAATCATTTTCACCATATACCACATCTGTGTAAACATGTTTTGCTTTTGTGGTTGCCATCCATAAATTGGCATTTGGATTTTTTGAAAGAAAATCCTCAAAATTTTCATAATACCGAATATCTAACAAATTCCAGTAATCCAAACCAGCTCTTTTCAAATATTTGTCCTCTACTGAAAAGCCCAAAGGTTTTATCAAATGCAGCACCACATCTGTCACTGCACAAGTTCTTGCAATATTGCCTGCATTTTGCGGAATTTCCGGTTCCAATAATACAACGTGCATATCCTTCCTCCTTTTTACAAATGATTTGTTCAAGATTTTAACATAAACGATTACATATTTCAACATTGCACAAATTTCTCTTGACGAATTACTTATTGTATATTATTATTAAATAACAATAATTATTTGTTAGGAGGTTGCCTATGAAAGAAACTGCTCAAATTTTACGAGAAAAAGGCTTGAAGGTAACACCCCAAAGAATTGCTGTCTACAATATGCTGCTCAATACCCATGAGCATCCAAATGCTGAAACAATATATCGCACTTTGGAAACAACAAATCCTACCATGAGCTTGGCAACGGTCTACAAAACATTGGACTATTTCAAGCAACTTGGATTGGTGCAAGAGTTGAATGTCGGCGAAGGAAGCGCTCGTTATGATGCGATTGTATATTGTCATCCACATACGGTTTGTACTTGTTGTGGTGCTGTCACAGACTTGTATAATACAGAATTGACAGATTTGCATAACAAACTTTCTACACCATTGGATTTTGAAGTAGAATGTGAACAGCTCATTCTTTATGGCAAATGTGCAAAATGCCTTCACAAAGCAGAAAGTGCATAACAAAAATTTTTGCACTTGTAGCACAGTCAAAAAAGGAACTGTTGTAATTTTTTGGCAACAGTTCCTCTTTTTGTGTTTTTATATAAACATTTTTTTAATTTTTGCCTTCTTTGTTGCGTACTGCGTGCAGTATAAATTCTGTGTGATATTTGATATGTCCTTGTGCGACGGTTGTGCCTTCTGCTGCGTCATGGCTTTCAATCGCACGAATAATGCTTTTGTGATGTGCCACAATGGCAGGAATAGAGGAGTCCAATTTCAAATGTGCCATACGATAACGATATAATTGGATTTGTAAATTTTTGAATATCTGTATCAATTTTTCATTATCTGTTGCACCAAAAATCATATTATGGAACTGCTCATCAATGTCTGCAATATCTTCCAATGCTTTTTCTGCAATGGCTTTTTCAAATTTGCTTTCCAACACCTTCAATTCTGCCAATGTTTCTGGTGTCATATTTTTACAAGCCAAACCTGTTGCCAATCCTTCCAAAACGCCTCTGACTTCCAAAATATTGGTGATATCTTTTTCGCTCATATCCAACACTTGTGCACCTTTTCTGGGTACCAATTCCACCAGATTTTCCAGTTCCAACATACGCAATGCTTCTCTGACGGGGGTACGGCTCACGCCCAATTTTTCTGCCAGTTGATTTTCCATCAATCTTTCACCAGGTACCAATTTTCCTGTCAAAATTGCATCTCTTAATGTATTAAACACCACATCTCTTAATGGAAGATATTCATTGGAATTGATATTAAATTTTGTGTCTGACATATTTCTTTCTCCTCTCTTGCTTTTCCCGTGATACATGATAAATTTTTGTTACAAATACATCTTTTATGCCAAATGTTTGTCTGACAATTTTTGCCGCATTTTTTGCGGTTTCTTTTTCTGTAAATAATGCAAATACTGTAGGGCCACTGCCACTCATCAATGCACCTGCTGCCCCATTTTGCAATAATACTTGTTTGATTTCTGCAATTTTTGGCACCATTGGTATGGTAACATCTTCCAATACATTGCCCAACAACTGCCCTATTTTTGCAATGTCATGTTCTGCGATTGCTTCCAACATGGCTTTTGTATCTGGATGTTTTTGGATTTTATCCCATTGCAGATTTTGATATACTTTTGCTGTGGATACACCAACTGGCAATTTTGCCAATACCACATGACAAATTGGACAGGCTGGACGCACATTGGTCAACACTTCCCCCAATCCTTCTGCCAAAACTGTCCCTCGCCGCACACAATATGGAATATCTGTTCCCATTGTCAATGCTAACTGTTCTAGTTTCTGATAAGAAAGCCCCAAATTGAATAACTGGTTCATACCCACAAGTACAGCTGCACAATCGGCACTGCCGCCTGCAAGCCCTGCTGCCACAGGAATTCTTTTATCAATGGTAATACAGACGCCTTCCTTGATACCATATTCCTGTCTCATCAAATTTGCTGCACGCCATGCCAAATTTTTTTCATCTGTTGGCAACCATCCAACATTGGAATACAACCGAATTTCATTTTCTGCAATTCGTTTGATTTTAATTTCATCATATAATCCAACGGTTTGCATAATCATTTTCAATTCATGGTATCCATTTTCTCGTTTGCCCACGACATCTAATGTCAAATTGATTTTTGCTCGTGCTTTCAGTCTAATTTCTTCCACGCTATTCCCTCGTTTATTTTATACTGTATACAAGTGATGTTACTATTGTACATGAACTTACACAAAGAAACAACCCACAGATTATACAAAAAAATATCATTTCTTCTGTCAGAAAATGCTTAATTATTTTGATTATCATCATTTTTTAGAAAAAACTATCCTATTTTTACCAAAAAAGAGAACCAAAAAGCATCATATGACATCACAAAACTTATTTATCAAATTGTAAAAAAAGAGAATACTTTTTCAAAGCACTCTCTTTTATCATATCATATTTTTTTATTTGCTTATGCTTTTCTCATATTCACAGATGCCAACTTAAATTTATCATGTACTGCAATCATTGCTTCCTCAATATCTTTTTCTGCAACAAGCAGTGTAATTTTGATTTCAGATGTGGAAATCATTTGAATATTCACGCCTGCATCATACATTGCTTCAAAGAACATTGCTGCAACACCAGGGTTGCTCGCCATACCTGCACCCACAATGGAAAGTTTTGCAACATCATCATCATGCGCAATTTCTCTTGCAGTCAATCTTTCTTTGTTTTCTTCCAATGATTTTAATGCCACATCCAAATCATCTTTTCCAATAGTGAAAGAAATATCTTGTCTGCCATCATGTCCTGTAGATTGCAAAATAATATCCACACTGACTTTTTCTTTTGCCATCAAATCAAATATTTCAAAAGCTTTCCCTGGTTCATCTTTGATACCCATAATTGAAATACGGGACACATTTTTATCCGCTGCAACGCCGCTAACCAGCATTCTTTCCATTTTACAATCCTCCTTCACTTCTGTACCTTTTGCATCTGTCATACTGGAACGTACCACCAGTTTCACATTGTATTTTTTTGCAACTTCCACAGACCGACAATGTAATACCTTTGCACCCAAAGATGCCAATTCCAACATTTCATCATAGCTGATTTCGTCTAATTTTCTTGCATCTTTGACAATACGAGGGTCAGCCGTATATACGCCTTCTACGTCTGTATAAATTTCACAAATATCTGCACGCAATGCTGCTGCTAATGCAACGGCTGATGTATCAGAACCGCCACGGCCCAATGTTGTCACATCTCCCAACATATTGATACCTTGGAAACCGGTTACCAAAACAATATTGCCTCTTTCCAATTCATTTACAATACGCTCAGAATGAATTTTTCTAATTCTTGCATCGCTATAAGCATTTGTGGTTTCAATGCCCACTTGTGCCGCATTCAAAGAAATTGCTCTGCCACCCAAAGCATTGATTGCCATTGCCATTAATGCCACAGATTGTTGTTCCCCTGTTGACAACAACATATCCATTTCTCTGCGGCTTGCATTTGGATTGATTTCTTTTGCTTTTGCAATCAAATCATCTGTGGTTTTGCCTTGTGCAGACAGTACCACAATCATGTCATTTCCTGCCTCTTTTGCTGCAATAATCTGCTTTGCAACATGAAAGACTCTCTCAGCGTCAGCAACAGAACTGCCGCCGTATTTTTGCACAATCAACATCTTTTTCTTTCCCCCTGTCATTCTGTCACAACTGTTGCACCTTCTTTGTCAGCAGACAGTAATGTCAACTGCCAACCATTTGGAAGGGTCTGCAAATAAGTGGACATATTATTTCGGAATATTTCTGCATTTTCTTTTGTCACCATTGCCATCAATGTAGAACCTGCACCACTCAAATAACAAGCAATCGCACCACATTTTTTTGCATTTTCAAAAATATCTTCCATATTTGGTATCAAAACTTTCCGATATGCCTGATGAATTTTATCTTCCATGGCAACTTCCAGATTTTCATATTTTCCTGTCAATACAGAAGCCACCAAAAGTGCTGCCCTTGACACATTGTATACAACATCCTGTCTATCATAATGTGGTGGCAAAACCGCTCTGGAACGTTCTGTAGAAACAGGGAAATTTGGCACTATTATAGCAAATAATAAATCTTCGGGCAACTCTAAACGAACATATTTCATACTTTTTTCTGTCATAACACCTGTGACCATACTGCCAAAAAAAGCAGGATTGGAATTGTCAGGGTGTCCCTCTATCTGTGCTGCCATAACTGCCAATTCGTCTTTTGTGCAGGGATTACCTGCCAAAGCATTTGCTGCCAAAAGTGCGCCCACAATACAAGCTGCACTACTGCCCAATCCACGCACCATTGGAATATCATCAGACTGTGTCAAACGTATGGCAGGCATCGGTTTTCCCAATTTTTCAAAAAATTGCTTCATGGTTTGATAAATCAAATTATTTTCATCTGTTGGGATTACAATTTCCTGTTCTTTTTTTACCACAATTTCAAAGCCTTTTTCTATAGTTTCCACTTCCAATGTATTGTATAATTGCAGTGCAACACCAATACTATCAAATCCCGGCCCCATATTTGCCGATGTTGCCGGCACTTTTACCTTTACTTTCATTCCAAAACCCTCCGTTCTTTTTTTTCAAAGGGACAAAAGAAAAAGTATGCCGTATTTACGACATACAATTTGTCGCTATTCTCTTCCGATGATTTTAATGGACTGTACACCTTGCATTTTTTCTAACTGCACCATCAATCTGCCAAATTCACCTTGCATTTCATTTGTTTCAATGGTAATGGTGACATTGGCAATCCCATTGATTGGAATCGTTTGGTTAATGGTCAATATATTTGCACCTTCTGTTGCAATGCAGTTTAACACAGTTGACAACAACCCTGGTGTATCGTCCAAATTGGTTGCAATGGTTACGGTTTTACCTCTTGTGTTTTCATACAATGGGTGTACCGCATCTCTATATTTATAAAATGCACTACGGCTGATACCCACACGGTTCACCGCATCTTGCACTGTTTTTTCCTTTTTGCTTTCCAATAAGTTTTTAACTTCCATCACCTTCAGAAAAATTTCTGGCAATACACTTTTATCCACAATAAAGAAATTCTTATCTTCCTTCATGATTTTCCTCCTCTTTGTTGTTTTTGTATTGCATACATTTGTTTTCAATACAAGGAATATACCATATTATGCAACACGTTTCAACACTGTTTTTGCTGTTTTTTTAGAAATCAATGACTTTCTGTCTTGTGCACAAAAACCTTTTTATTGTTTTGTCTTTCCTTTTGCAGAATTGCCCATTGTTTTTTATCTTGTAGTCTTCACAATTTTTTAGTTTTCTGTTAAAATGAAACAGAATGGTTTTTTATCAAAAAATCAAAAACCAATAAGGAGTTTTTTATGGATACAAACATTGATTTTTCACAGTATCAAAAACTGCTGGAACTTTTTACAACAGAATACGAAAAGTATTTTTCATATATGGACATAGATTGTCAAAAATCATTGTTGGATATTGCACCTTTGCTATTTGCAAAGTGGTATCATACTGCATTGGCAGAAGAAACCATATTGACGCCTGCAAATATCATCAATATGGAGCTTGCAGACGAAACACAAGAAGAAATCGCTTATATATTGCATATACAACCAGAAAAAAAGGGGCTAAAAAAATATACATTTACAATCGAAAATTACACCATTTCCCATCATCCTTTGATTTTGGATATGCAAAAAGTATTGGACTTTTGTTTCCCTGACAGAACTGTGCAAGAAGATGGTTTCTTTTTTATAGATGATGTCATTGCCTGCAAAAATATGCTCAGTTTTTCCAATGATTTTTATTTAGAATATATCATACGACTATGTTATCAATTACAACTTCTTGAAACACTGCCTGCCATACACACCCATAAAATCACAAAATCCAAACGCTGTGAAACATTTTTTGCACAAGATAGCAAAACATTGCTTCACACGCTGATTGTAGAAGGCTGTGCATTGACAGCAGAGCGTTTGCATACTGTTATGCATTTAGAAGCAGGAATTGTAGATTGTAATTTTTTCTATGATTATTTAACAGACCACCAAGAAACTGATAAAATTTTTATTGATTTTTATCAACGTGTGGGTATGGACTTAGAACCGATTTGGACAAAAGAGCCGGATACATTATCCACAGAAGAACAAGCCATCATTTCCTCTTTTTTGTTTGCGGGGATTATGTTTGACAAATGGTTTATCACACCCATGAGCCTGTTTTTCCGTGTCATACGGCCCATTCACTTTACCCCTATGCGGTTTTATCAAACCATAAACAATTTATCAGCACTGCTTGTGATGCGGCATAATATTGGGGCAGAAATTTTCACCCCACCCACATATTATAGTTTAACTGCACTGGGTATGGCATTGACTGCAGGGGAAAAGCTGTCCACAAACAAACAAAAAATGCCACATACCATACCATTTGTACAATTATTGGAAGTCATCGCACCAGAAAACGAATTACGTTTATTTGAAGAAATGTTGCGATTTGAAACCATACCATTGGTATACACATTTCATGTGGTTGTGCAACAAGACAATACACTTTGGAAAACAGTGGAAGTTACTGACGAACACGCACTACATGACTTTTGTTGTGATATCTGTTCCGCATTTTGTATGGAAGATACCACAGATTATGTATTGACTGTACCTAACGAAACCGGCTTTCCATTGTATTATGCACCTGCATTTTCCAAACGTGCTGTCAACAAAACAAACCATATGACATTGCGTGATTTACACCCCACAGAAGCAACCGCATGGACACTATACCCAAAAGGCAACACACAAATCACTTTAATTGTAACATTGCAAAAAAGTGAAAAAGGCAGTCCATATCGTATATATCCTCGTGTCAAAGCACAGAGTGAAAAAATATCTGCATTGGAAGAAATTGACGAACTTTATTAAATCATAAAAAAAGAAAGGATTTTCAGTTATGCAAACCGAACCAATCATGCACCAACACGGTGGCGATTTGGACGCCATCGAACGAAACTACGGAATATCAAAAAGTGAAATTTGGGATTTTAGTGGCAATATCAATCCGCTTGGATTTCCACAATCTGTCAAAACTGCATTATCTCAAAATTTGGACATCATTTCCACATACCCAGACAAACACTATACTGCACTGCGTAATGCCATTGCAGGCTATACAGGGGCAAATACAGAACATATCGTTGTTGGAAATGGCTCAACAGAATTGATTGGCACATTTATCAAAACTGTAAATGCCAAAAAAAGTATCATTCTTGGCCCTGCATATAGTGAATATGAAAGAGAAGTTTCTTTGACGGGTGGTACATTTTGTTATTTTCCATTGTCTGCTAAAAATGATTTTGTCATAGACATGGAAAAACTTTTGCAAGTATTAACACCCGAAATCGGTATGTTTGTTGCTTGCAATCCCAATAACCCCACAGGCTCTGCACTGACTGTATCACAACTGCGTCAAATACTTTCCCATTGCAAAACCATTGGTGCTTCTGTGATGATTGATGAAACTTATATTGAGTTTTCTGATAATTTAGATGAAATTTGTGCCATTCCTTTGGTTTCAGAATTTGATAATTTGTTTGTCATTCGTGGTACATCAAAATTCTTTGCTGCACCAGGTATCCGTTTGGGATATGGGATATCTTCTAATGCGGCATTTTTGAACCGCTTAAAAACAAATCAAGACCCTTGGAGCGTCAATAGCCTTGCTGCATTTGCGGGAGAGCGTTTGTTTTCGGATACTGATTTCCACAAACAAACAAAAAATCTCATTTCTACAGAACGCAAAAAAGCATTTGATGAAATTGCCACATGGAAAAATATTAAAGCATATCCTTCCTCTGCCAATTTCATATTATTAAAGCTTTTGACACCGCATATCACTGCTGCACAAATATTCGAAACACTCATTGTCAAAAAATTATTGATAAGAGATGCTTCCAGTTTTACGTTTTTAGATGAAACATTTTTGCGTTTTTGTATATTGCGACCAGAGCAAAACCAAACACTTTTAGAAGAATTGAAAAAATTGGTGGAACAACCGTAAAAATCTGACAATGTATTTTGATGAAAAAAGGATATCATAAACTCAGACAAAAATTTTCTGAGGTGATTGATGTGATACAAACCATCAGCCGCAAAACACTTTGCGGCTATTTTTCTCTTTTGCGACAAACATTACAATCTTTTCAAATGCCCCATAATGTCATATTTTTGAACAGTCGGGCATTTTATTGTCATACCGCAAATATGCCTTGTGGCAACACCACAATCGGCAATATATTAACGGATATGGAGTGTTGTATTCCATTTGCTTGCAGTGAATATACATGGAAAAGCTTTTGTAATAACACACTCAAAACAGAGCATTTTCTAGAAAGTAGCAAAGCTGATTTTTTGTTATTATTGCTTTCCAGCATACAAGATGATGCACATTTTCAAGCATTATTTTGTTTGTGCGAAAATTTAAGAAAAAAACATATAGAGAAAGGCAAATATCATCATGAAACCCTATCTTGACTTAAACACATATTATCGCAATTTATTTGGCACAAAAACTGCAAAAATTGCATTAGATGGTGGCTTTACCTGTCCCAACCGTGATGGCACACTGGGGTATGGTGGTTGTCTATTTTGTTCTGCGGAAGGTTCTGGCGATTTTTCTGCACCTGCCACATTGCCCATTGCACAACAAATTCAGTTAGGCAAACAACAAACCGCTGCAAAATGGGACAATCCAAAGTATATTGCATATTTTCAAGCATATACAAACACATACGCCCCTGCCGACCATCTGCAAGCATTATATACAGAAGCCATTTCACAGCCTGATGTTGTGGGCATTGCCATTGCCACACGCCCTGACTGTATTGGAGATGATGTATTAGACGTATTGGCACAATTACAAACAAAAGTATGGGTGGAATTGGGTTTTCAAACAGCAAATGAAACATCTGCTCGTTTTATTCGGCGTGGATATGGCAACACAGTTTTTGAAAAAGCTGTTTTTTCATTACAGGAAAAAAATCTGGACGTTATCGCTCATGTGATATTGGGACTGCCCCATGAAACGCCTGACGATATGTATCAAACAATCGCCTATCTCAATCGTTTGCCCATACAAGGTATCAAATTGCATTTGCTTCATGTACTTTCTGGCACTGCACTGGCAAACATTTATCAATCTGGCAAATATAACCCTTTGACAAAACAAGCCTATATTGATATTATATGCGGTTGTATTGCACGCTTACGTCCTGATATTGTGATACATCGTTTGACGGGTGATGGCAATGCCAAAACATTGCTTGCACCACTTTGGAGCTTGCACAAACGTGATGTTTTGAACACCATACATAAAGAATTGCGTTTGCGACAAATACACCAAGGAGATTTATATCAAAAATAAAACCGTGTTTTTTCGGATAACTTTTACTTTTTTCTTGTTTTTTGTTTTTCTTTTGACAAAAATATGATATGATAATGGACAGCAACATCGTAAGAAGGAGGGGTTTTCCATGTCCGATTCCATTCGGCAGTTGGCAGAACATAAACTGATTATTCTGCATTTACTGCAAAAAATGGGTATCGCATTGTCAAACAGCGAAATTTGCCAATTTTTATTGGAAAAAAATTATATGGACTATTTTTCTGTGCAACAATATTTAGCAGAACTGGTTGACGCAGGCTGGTTGGAAAAGTCACGGGAACAAAACAACACCCGTTACACCCTGACAGATGAAGGCGACGAAACCGTCAATTATTTTTTGAACCATATTTCTGAACACGCACGCAATGAAATCAATACGTATGTACAAGAAAACAGCAAACGTATTCGGGCTGAATATGCCGTTACTGCAAATTATTTCCCAGAAATCAATGATGATTTTTTGGTAAAATGTGGATTGAATGATGACAACGGCAATATTTTAATGGAAATCAGCGTTTCTGTGGTATCCAAACAACAAGCACTTGCCATATGTCGCAACTGGCGAAAAAATGTCAGCCATTTGTATGGTTCTATTGTGACATCACTGGTCAAAGATACAGAAGCAGAAAACAGCACATTCAAAGCAAAACAACAGAATTTTCCATCTATGACAAAAGAAACAACCAAATAAACCATATTAAAAAATACTTGTCTGTAAAGACAAGTATTTTTTCTTTGTTATATCTGTTCTGGTAAATGCATGCCCACAAATGCAAAACGAGGCATGATTTCCCCATTGATTTCCACATCTTCCAAAAACATTTCAAGTGGTCTCACCCAAAGCCCAAAATCACCATATTGTGGCTGATACACCACCAATTCTTCTAATGTTTCCGAATGTTTTGCCACACCCAGCACTTGATAATATTTTCCTTTATAATGTTTGTAATATCCTTGATTATGTATTTGTTTTTGCATATGCTTCCTCTTTTCTTTCAAAATTCCCCTTGCATGACTTCTTTTCACCACGCAAGGGGCAATTATTTTTCATTGTTCCATTTGTTTCCCTAAAAAACCTGCGGCTGTTTGTGCCAATTTGCCTTCCACTTCGCCCATTTTTTTGTCTTTGGATAAAAACAGTACCGCACCCATCGCATCGCCTTCTGCAATGATTGGGGTAACCAGTTGATAGGGGTATGTGTTTTCTTCTTTTTCATACAACACAGGAACAAATTTTCCATCATTTTCTTGTGCAGTAAATGCAATTCTCTTTCCAATACATTCTTCCATTTCTGGGCTGATGCGTTTTTCCAAAAATTCTTTTTTCGCACCGCCAGACACCGCAATGATACGGTCTTTGT
>JAHHTV010000037.1 GCA_020024395.1 Anaerotignum sp.
CCCCAATACCATCAAATGTTCTTCTTTTGCAAATACATAATCTGCACTTGGCAAAGGTATCAGCTCCTCACCTTGTTTCACAGCCACAATATTCAATTTATATTTTGCACGAAAATTCACATCAATCACTGTTTTTCCAATCCAAACTGTCAAAGGCTGTATTTCTACAATATAATAATTTTCTGCAAATGGTATCAAATCAAAAACATTGTCCAAATTGACAGCTATGGCAAGCTGCTCTGCAACATTTTTTTCCGGATAAATCACCTCATCTGCACCAATATGCTTCAAAAATTTTGCTTGTATATCCTCATCTGCTTTGGCAAACACTTTTTTTGCCCCCAATTCTTTCAAAAAACTGGTAATTTGCAAACTATTTTTGAAATTTGTACCCATACATACAAAACAAGCATCAAACAAATTGATACCAAATGAACGCAATACGTCCAAATTGGTACAATCCCCAATTCTGGCACTCACACCATAAGAAAGCACATCTTCCACAGCAGAAGCATCTTTATCCACCACCATAATTTCACAATCATTTTCTGCAAGGCATTTACACAAATGATGTCCAAAAGACCCCATGCCCACAATCATAAAAGATTTCATACAATTTTCCCTACCTCTCATTTTATCATCCAATGGTAATTTTTTCCACAGGCAATGTCACAGGTGGTGTTGCTTTTCTTTCCATCAATGCCACAGCAAATGAAATACTGCCAACTCTGCCGCAATACATCAAAAATATCAAAATACATTGTGACAATGGCACCAAATCTCTTGTAATCCCTGTTGTAATCCCAACTGTACCCATTGCAGAAAATGCCTCAAACAAAACATCTGTCATATCAATTTCCTGTACACAGCATATCGCCAAACTCCCCAACAATACAAATGTCAAATTGACAAAAAATACATATATCGCTTTGTGCAATTCTTCTTGTCCCAATCTTCTGCCAAATATATTGGCACCTTTTTCATGACGCACGCCCGCCAGTGTATACATCAATATGACAATAAATGTTGTCGTTTTGATACCGCCTGCTGTTGAGCCAGGGCTGCCACCAATAAACATCAACAGCATCATCAACAACTTGCTACCACCTGTCATTGCTGCTGGGTCTACGCTGTTAAAACCTGCGGTTCTTGCTGTACAGGACTGGAACAACGATGTCCATATTTTTTCGCTGGTATTCATACCAATACTCAAGTTATTGCGTTCCATCAAAAGCAAAAGCAATCCACCACCAAATGTCAAAACCAAAGACGTGGATAACACAATTTTTGTCTGCAAGCGATAATGATGTACACGCAATTTTTTTTGTAATATATCATCCCAAACCAAAAAACCAAGTCCACCTATGGTAATCAATCCCATCAGTGTCATATTGACCAATGCATCATCTGCATATGCCACAATGGATTGATAGCCGCCAAACAAATCAAACCCTGCATTACAAAATGCAGATATGGCATGAAACACACTGAAATACAGCCCTTTTCCCAAACCAAATTGCGGGACAAACCGTATGGCAAGCAATACTGCCCCCAATGTTTCAAAAATCAATGTCCCCCACAATATTTTTCTGGTCAATCTGATAATACCGCCAATTTGCGTAGAGTTAATGCTTTCCACCATCACTTCTCGATATCTTAAACCAATTCTGCGTCGCATCAAAAGCAAAAAACTCAATGATATTGTCATAAAGCCTAGCCCACCAATTTGTATCAAAATCAATATGACAATTTGTCCAAATATTGTCCAATGTGTACCGGTATCCTGTACCACAAGCCCTGTCACACAAGAAGCCGACACTGCTGTAAACAACGCCTCCAGTACACTGGTTGTGCCATTTTTGGTGGATATGGGCAAAAGCAAAAGCAATGTTCCCATCAATATCACACAAAAATATCCCAATGCAACAATTTGTAAATTTGAAAATTTCATATGAGAACGAATCATATTTTCATCCTCCTTATTATTCTTTGGGTGTTTCTTCTCTTAATTTCTTTTTGGTATCTTCTACCGCAAGCTGTCTTAATTCTGCCAAAAAAGGATGTGCCACCTCTGCTTCTTTTTTGCCATATGTTTGGTTTAATTCATATTCTAATGGCAACCATGTATCCAAAGGAGACTCATTATGTTGAATAACTGCTTCCAGTTTGTCCAAAGCTTTATATATTTTCGCTTCTTTTGTTTGTTGTGCTTCCATTTCCAAAAATAACGCTTTCCAATCTTCTCTCAAATTTTCTGGCAATGTGTCCAACAAATCAAATAATACCAATGCTTCTTTTTGGCTGTCGTCTTCCGTTTTCCAAAAAGCTGGAATATCTCCTGTTATACTTTCCCCCAAATCGTGCAATATACACATTTGCAATATTTTATAAAAATCTACATTTTCGATTTCATGTACCAACATCATTGCCATCAACGATACCCGCCAGCTATGTTCTGCAACGCTTTCTGTTCTGCGTTTGCTTGTGGTGCAATGTCTGGTATTATCTTTGAGTCGTTCTGCAACATGCAAAAAATCCATCATTTGTTTTGCCGTCATGTGGCTTGCTCCTTTCTGAGGGCTTTTTTCCAGCATTTATAACACATTGGCTCATAACTTTCATTGCCACCCAAAAAAATCTGTTCCCCATCTACAATGACATTGCCATTTTGTTCTATTCTTGCATTGACAATGGCTTTATTGCCACAACTGCAAACGGTTTTCAATTCTGAAATGGAGTCTGCCAGTTCAAAAAGGCGAATACTGCCTGAAAACAACTTTGTCCGAAAATCTGTACGCAATCCATAACAAAACACAGGTACATTATATGTATCCACAATATCACGCAACTGTTCAATTTGCGCCATTGTAAAAAATTGTGCCTCATCTGCAATAATCACATCATAAAATTCTCGTTCTCTTTGCTGAAATGCCTCAAAAATGTTCATATCCTCGGAAATCGCTTCCGCAGACGCTGTCAAACCGATACGGCTTTTGACCACCGCAACACCATCTCGTGTATCTAATGCTGGTTTTAACAACCACACACGCATACCTTTTTCTTCATAATTAAATTTCGTAATCAATGCTTGTGCAGATTTAGAACTGCCCATCGCACCATAACGAAAATATAACTTTGCCATACAAAAAACACCTCTTTTCTCAGATACCGTTATCATAACACAAAATATACTTTCTGACGAGCCAAAAACAATATCTGTTTACAACCATTTCCCATTTGTGATACACTGAAAAAAACAAGAAAGGAAGCGAATACCAAATGAAATGCCCCTATTGTAATACAGAAATGATGACAGGTGTTTTGAAATCTGGTCGTTATATACAATTCCAAGAAATCGAAAATGGTAAGAAAAAAGAGGAATATTTGGTTGCAAAAAGTTATATGAGTGGTGCAAAAATGGAGGGGGGTCTTTGTCCACAATGCAAAAAAATCATTGTAGATATTGCCCTTTTGGAACAACCCCCCACAAGATAATTCTTCATATCATGACAGTACATTCAAAAAAGGAGAATACACAAAAATTTATGTATTCTCCTTTCTAATTTCATCATTGTAATGATGTATATTTTTTTGTAATATAAATTGTTGCACTTGTATATAACGCTGTAAACATGATACCCAGTACAATCCCCCATATTTCCACTTCTTGGAAAGCATTATATAACTGCATTGCACTAACCGCATCATCTGACACTATGATATACTGATATCCTTGATTAAACAAAAATAGAATATCTAATATTTTATCTTCTATATAAGTCAATACAAAAAACAACACCAATGCAATGATACGATTTCCTTTTCGGAAACATGGTAAATATGCAATACAAATGGAAAAATAAATCATTGCTACCATTTCCAATATACATATCAAACAAAATCCTATAAATAATAATATACTTGACAGTATCTCCCATTGCGAAAACATTGTTCTAATCAATTTCCAAGTTGTCATAATGCCTGCCTCTGGGTCAACAGAACTATACAACATACTAAAACAAAGCAACCCACACATGATAAAAGCACCAATACCCCAAATCATTGCCGCAGTCATTTTGCCCAATACCAACTGTGTAGAAGATACGGGTAATGTAAATGTCAAATACCCTTCTCTCCCATACATACTGCGGTCATATCGTATTGCTGTGTCAATGCTGTACATCAAAACCAATACCGCAACAGAAATACTGCTTGCTATAATAAAAAACATCCATGTAGCAACCACAAAATTATCTGTTACCCTTTCATACAAAGCCATTTTGCCATTGAATATGGTTGCAATACAAAACAAAAATGCAATGCCAAAACACACCAAATACAAAGCAGCACTTGTGCGTAATTCATGCTTGATAACTTTTCCAAACATTAGCGATACACCTCCCGAAAATATTGGTCCATAGACATACCTGTTTCTGCACGCAATATATCCACCTGTTCATTGATAAACACTCTGCCTTGTTTCAAAAACACCACTCTGTCAAATATCTGTTCTGTATCATGCACCAAATGGGTAGACAATAACACAGAGCTGTCTTCTGTATATTGGTTTAATATAGTTGTAAGTATATAATCTCTGGTAGAGGGGTCAATGCCTCCCATTGGCTCATCTAACACAAAAAGACGTGCTTTTCTGCTCATTACAAATATCAACTGCAATTTTTCTTGCATACCTTTTGACATACTACCAATTTTTTGTTTTGCATCTAACTGCAAGTCAATCGCCATTTCCAGTGCTTTTTTTTCGTCAAAATCTTTATAAAAATCCCGAAATACACCAATGGCACTGCGTATATTTTCACTTTTGCGAAAATATGTCTGGTCAGGCAGATAAGAAACCAATGATTTTGTTTGTATGCCAATGGGATTGCCATCTACCAATATACTACCTTCATAATTGGATATCAAACCGCATATCATTTTCATCAATGTGGTTTTGCCAACACCATTTGGCCCTAATAGACCAATGATTTCTCCTTCTTCTAATGTCAAATTCAGTCCTGCCAATGTCATTTTATTTCCATACCGATGTTCCAACTGTTTGATTTCCAATAAACTCATGGTCATTTTCTCCTTTCTGTTGCAATGCTTGCAAATACAATATAATTTCTTCTTGTGTAAAACCGATTTTTTGCATATACGCCAAATATTTTTCTGTCTCTTCTTTTGCAAACAGTGCTTTTTTCTGTGAAAGCAATTCTGTTTGTTCTGTCAAAAACCGTCCATTTGTGCGTTCTGTATACACCAAACCTTCTCGTTCCATTTCTGTCATTGCACGCTGCATGGTATTGGGATTGACACCAAATTGTGTTGCCAATTCTCTGACAGATGGCAATTTATCTCCTGGCTTTATCACACCAGATAAAATACGCAATGTCATTTCTTTTATAATTTGTAAATAAATAGGCGAATTATTATCAAACTGCATGGTATCACCTCCTGTATGATTGTATTAAGTTATTAGTACAATAATACAGCGTATCGTTTTTGTCAATACACTTAAACAATTCTTAAACAATCTAAAAGAAATCTTTATTTTTCAACATTCGCAACCATCAGTTGACAAAGTTCTATGTAGAAATGGTGGTAATGCAACCGATTTTTGGGTATGATAAGTACAAAAGAAAGGAGTTTTATTTTTATGAATATGGCACAAAGAATTCAAAAATTACGAAAAGAAAAAGGGATTTCACAAGAAGAACTTGCAAATGCCCTGAACATTTCCAGACAAGCCGTTTCCAAATGGGAAGGACAACAAAGCGTACCAGATTTGGACAACATCATTGCATTGAGTATTTATTTTGATGTGACAACAGATTATATTTTGAAAGGCACACAAACACAGCCAAACCCCAAAAATCATATCATTATCAGCAAAACATTATACATGGTTTCAGCTGCGTTGCTATTGATTGGATTGTTATTTACCATATTTGATTGGTATGAACATGTATCTATGTATTCCATTTGGATTGGGCTTGTGATACAGATTTGTGGTGGTATTTGTTATGGCGTTTCCACTTTCGTTTCTACTGCAAAAGCACACTTTCTTGTAAAATGGTGTAATGCAACTTGTGCATTGTTTATACCACTTGCTTTTTTGATACATTTTGGTTTTCGGTTGCTTTTTTCGTCCTATTCCCAACTTTTATTTGATTTGGTGTTTTTTCCACTTTATATTGTATTGTCGATTGGTCTATATTATTTTTTGAAAAAAAGAAACACAAAAAAAGCCTATATCAAATGATATAGGCTTTTTTTCAAAATGTATCTGGGTGGTGTCCACCCCAACCAACTTGTGGCATTGTCAACAAACGGGACATATCTTCTTTTGTAATGGTAAAATCAAATATATCCAAATTGTATTGCATACGTTCTATGCTGGAAGATTTGGGCAACGGCAACACATGATTTTCAAGAGCAAAACGCAAACAAATTTGTGCAGGTGTTTTGCCATATTTTTCTGCCAATTCGATTATCAACGGCTCTTGTAATACAGCTGTTCGTCCCAGAGGACTCCATGCCTCCACCAATATATCTTGTTGCTGGCTATATGTAACAGCGTATTGCTGACAATACCCAACATGATATTCCAGTTGGTTTACCATTGGTTTGACATCTGCTGCACAAAGCAGTGGCATCAAATGATGTGGCAAAAAGTTACTCACACCAATGGCACGCAATGTTTTTTCTGCATATAATTTTTCCAAAGCACGCCATGCGTCCAAATCTTTTTTCTGCCATTGGTCACGGTCTGTTTCTGGCATAGGCCAATGCAACAAACACAAATCCAAATAATCTGTATCCAAATCTTGCAAAGACCCTTCTACACTTTTCATCACACCATCATATGACAAATCTGCACGCCATACTTTTGATGTCAAAAATATATCGTTTCTTACAATGCCACTTTGCTTGATGGCTTTTCCCACTTCTTTTTCATTGCCATACATACGAGCGGTATCCAAATGGCGATACCCTGCGGATAGTGCCATTTTTACAATATCCACTGCCGCATCTGATGTCACTTTATAAGTGCCATATCCCACACAAGGTATCAAAACACCATTGTATAATGTAAATGTTTGCATACTGTTTCACTCCTGTTCTATTTGGTATTGTTTTGCCAATGCTGTCAAATATGCTGTTGTATTATGTGCAGGGTCATGCAACACGTCCTCCAATAAATAAGACAACATTTCTCCTACGGATTTGCCTGCTGGAATACCCAATGCCATCAATGTTTTGCCATCCATTGCAAGCATTTTTAAGTTTAAGCAATCTTTTTGTGAAACCACCTGTTCCAAAAGTGCCAATGTTTGTGTAATATCCGCTTCTCGTATCACAGATTGTAAGTGCAACAACTGCCGCATGGTATGTTCTCCCAATTCACCTGCTTGTTTGCGTACACTATATAAATCTTTTGGTATATCCTGCCATAAATATCGCAAAAATATCAATATTTGTTTCATGGTTTGATTATCAAATTTCAATTTTTTGCAAAATGTTTTTGCTTGTTCTTCTGTATGCTTTTGCAATACCACACTCCAAAGCAATGCGGTTTCTTTTTGTATTTGTTTAAGCTGTGGTATGATGTCATTTTGCAATGCAATCAAATTTCCTGAAAACAATGTATCAATATAGGGCAACAAACCACTATCTAAAAGTAGTGGCAATTTTTCAATGTATGCCCCTTTCCAAAGTTTGTCCAATTCTTCATGAATACGCTCTACACTGATTTTTTCTATCAAAGCAGCATTTTGCTGTAATGCAGTATATGTTGCAGGCTCCACAGAAAAACCAAGCTGTGACGCAAACCGCACACAACGCAACATACGCAATCCATCTTCTTGAAAACGCTTTGCAGCTTCTCCCACACCTCTAATTTGTTTTTGTGCAATATCACGTGCCCCACAATAAGGGTCTTGCAATCCATATTGTGGGTGATATGCCATAGCATTCATGGTGAAATCACGACGGAGCAAATCTTCTTCTAAATTTGGTGTAAAAGACACTGCGTCTGGGTGTCTACCATCAGAATATGTGCCATCAATGCGATATGTTGTGACTTCATAATTCACTTTATCACATACTACCGTAACTGTACCATGCTGTATACCTGTATCCACAGTATGTGGAAACAACGCCTTAATTTGTTCTGGCAATGCAGATGTTGTAATGTCCCAGTCTTGGGGCTGTCTGTGTAATATGAAATCTCTCACACAACCACCCACAATATATGCTTCATATCCTGCGGTATTCAATGTTGTTAAAATTTGTAATACATTTTGGGGAATGGCTTGTTTTTCCATACAATTCCTCTTTTCTATTTATCATGATGAGAAAAAAGACGGGAATTTCGTTTTGAAAATCACCGTCTTTTTGATACATTATTTGTTTGCCAGATATGCATTGATATCATGCATCAATTTATCAATATCCATACCATGCACCATGCTTGCTTCTTCCAATGTTTCGCCTGCCGCAGAAGGACAACCCACGCAATGCATACCATTTTCCATCAATATTGCACCAACGCTTCTATCCATCATCAACAATTCACCGATTGTCATATCTTTTGTTGCCTGCATATAAACAACCTCCTCTGTCTATTTTTTCCGTTTTATTATACCCTAAATCATGCAGAAAAAAAAGAGAAAAGACAAAAATTTCTATACTCCAAACAAAAAGATGATTGTTTTATTCTACAATCACCTTTTTATCTAGGGGGTCAAAAAACATTTATGTAAATGCAAATTATAATGCTTTGATTGCTTCAACAAGTTGCTCTTTTGTCATACCACCAAAGCCCATTTGCTCCAGTGTACGTCCTGTCTTGAAATAATCATCGTCATTGTAAGCAGAAGCGATATGAATACAAGACTCTACAATTGGGACTTTCAGACCACATACAGTTGCGAATTCATAGCAAGGAACCAACAAATATGCCACATCTTCTGTGATATATCTTGCTTTTGAACTATTGGGAGAATTATTAATTTTACCGTGTGTGGTTGATGCACGGTTGAAATCATATACTGTTTCATAATCACTTGCATACAATGCATTCATTGCTTCCAGTTCTGTCCGCAATTTGATACCCAATGCTGCACCCACAGACAAACGTTCTTTGTCCATGCGAGCTGCTGCTTTTGCAGTTGCGGTACTGCAACAATCTTTATAATAGTTAAATTCACCATGAAAGTTTTCCAAAATACCCATATTTAATGTTGTCAGTAGCGGATGTCCACCAAAATTGATATTTTCCAAACCTGCTGCCACAGCATTTGGCAATACTTCAATGGGAATAGGCAAAATATCCTGCAATTCTTTTACAATCACACCTGTATCACCTTGTGCCATAATGCTCATAGGCAAAAATTCTTTCAATCCCATAATGGTAATCACACCAGGGCTTACAATGCGACACGCCCAAGGAATAGAAATAGCATCTGCAAAAGTGATTTTCAAATCTTGCTTGCCTTCTTTTTTCAAAATATTTTTTAGCACCAAACCGCCATAATTTCCTGGCATCAACAAAACAGTCTGATTATCTTTCAAATATGGCATCATAGAGCGGAACAATGGTTCTTGTGCAAAAGATGGGCAAACCATCACAAATATATTTGCAAATTCCATTGCTTCTTTGATATCTGTTGTTGCCAATGCAATGTTGGAAAAACCAGGGAAACACATTTGACAGCCATGTTCTTCTGCCAATGCTTCAATACCGCCTTTTTCTTGAATTGCTTTGATTTGTACCGCAAATTTGGGGTCATCATAAATACATACATCATGTCCCAATTTTGCAAAATGATATGCTGCTGTTACACCGCCATTGCCCGCACCGATTACTGTTACTTTACTCATTTCAAAACCTCCTCATTTTTCTCAAAAATGCTTATATTATAAAAAAATGCTACCCAATGTTAAAACAACGCCTGTGATAATAATTGTTCCAATGAAATATGGTAAAATGTGTTTCAACCAACGTTCATAAGGAATTTTTGCCAATGTCAATGCCCCAAGCAAAACAGCCTGTGTTGGAGAAATATAGTTCATTGTTTCTGCACCAGCCTGACAAGCCATTACAACAAATTCTCTGCCAATACCAATAAAATCAGATAATGGCGCCAAAATAGGAATGGTCGCAGTTTGCAAACCAGAAGATGATGGAATTAAAAATGACATTGGAATATACAACAAGTAGGAAATTGCGGGGAATAACTCTGCTTTCAAAGGTGCTAACATCTGTTCTCCAAAATGCAAAATGGTATCAATAATCAAACCATTTGTCATGACAACAGAAAGACCTTTTGCAACACCCAAAACCAATGCAACACTCAAAATATCTTTTGCACCAAAAACAAATAAATTCACAATTTGTTTTTCATTGTAGGAATACACTTTACCAATCAAAATGGCACCCACCAGAAACAACATGGTCATTTCTGTAAAATACCAATCTCCTAAAGGTGTACTGTTGCCAATGATGGTACCCAAAACCGGTACGCCCAATAAGAAATTATGGAAATTTTCAAAAATATGAATATTGAATTTACTTCCCCAAGGAATAATCCCAATAATCATAATCACAAACATCAAGCCAAATATAGAAATAACCAATTTTCTTTTTTTATCAAATTCCGGAACATCTGTGGAAGTATTTTTTATAAAATCCGCATTTGTTTCTGCTCTCAAATCGTATACAATCGATTTTTCTGGATTTTTACGTACATTTTCTGCATATCGCATAACAAAGAAAATTGCAAATGTCAAATAAGACAAAAACAAAATCACACGACATACAATACCATCACCCAAAGAAATGCCTGCAAGGTTGGAACCAATTCCAACAGAGAATGGATTGACAATACCACCCGCAATCCCTGCACCTGCACCCAAAAAAACAACCATAACCCCTGTTACAACATCATATCCTGCTGCCAATAAAATGGGAAATAAAATAGGATAAAATGCAATGGTTTCTTCTGCCATACCATATGTTGTACCACCAATGGCACAAATACACATGATAATCGGAATCATGATTTTTTCTCGTCCTTCCAAACGTTTCACAACTTTTGAAAGTGCTGCGTCAATCGCTTTTGTTTCAAACAATACACCAAGACAGCCACCCAAAACCAATACAAAAAGCACTACATCAATCGCACCTTTGAACCCTTCAATGGGCGCTTTCACAATGTCCCACAATCCCTGTGTATTTTGTTCTACCACTTGATATGTACCAGCGATTGGTGTTCCATCTACATACTCATATTGACCAGCAGGAATAATAAATGTCATGATTGCTACCAAAGCTGTCAAAATCAATAATGTCGTAAATGATGTTGGCATTGTGAATTTTTTTTCCTTCATAACTATCACGCTCCTTTGTCATTCATTTTAAGCAAAGATTATAAGAACATAATAAGATAAATTTGACAAATTATACAAAATCATGTTAGAATGTATCGAAAAATT
>JAHHTV010000038.1 GCA_020024395.1 Anaerotignum sp.
GAAAAACATTGCGTGTATGCAATGTTTTTCTGAAAAGATAAAAGAAAAAAATATCCATATATGAAGGAGTTGATTTTTGATGTTCGAATTGGAACAAATTCGATTGGGCTTATCTGCCTACGATGAAAAATTAGAGGAAATGGGGGCTTCACTTTGACGTCGCTGGTGCGAAAGAAAAGATAGCTGAATTGGAAGAACTTTCTGCTGACCCTGATTTTTGGAACGATATGCAGAAAAGTCAGAAAACATTGCAACAATTAAAAGCTTTGAAAAACAAAGTTGAAACATATGAAGGTCTTGTGACAAAATACGAAGATATTTTGACACTCATTGAAATGGGTATTGAAGAACAAGACGAAACCATATACGAAGAAGTTAGAGAAATGAATGATAGCTTTTTGGAGGAATACGAACAGCTACATGTGGCAACCATGCTGGATGGTGAATATGACCGTAACAATGCCATTGTGACATTGCACGCAGGTACAGGCGGTACAGAGGCTTGTGACTGGACAAATATGTTGTTTCGTATGTATACCAAATGGGCAGCAAAAGCAGGCTTTGAAGTGGAAATATTGGATATGCTGGATGGTGACGAAGCGGGCTTGAAATCTGTGACAATACAGGTAAATGGCGAAAATGCTTATGGGTATTTGAAATCTGAAAAAGGTATCCATCGTTTGGTACGTGTGTCACCATTTGATAGTTCAGGTAGACGACACACTTCTTTTGCATCTTGCGATGTGATGCCAGAAATTGAAAATGATAACGAAATTGAAGTTAAAGCAGATGATATTCGTATTGACACATATCGTGCAAGTGGTGCAGGTGGGCAGCACGTCAACAAAACATCTTCTGCAATTCGCATCACACACTTTCCAACAGGGATTGTGGTACAATGTCAGGACGAAAGAAGTCAGTTCAGCAACAAAGAACGTGCTTTCAAAATGCTGAAAAGTAAATTGTTGTCATTGAAAATAGAAGAACAAATGCAAAAATTGGCAGAAATTCGTGGTGATGTGAAAGAAATCGGTTGGGGTAGCCAAATCCGTTCTTATGTATTTATGCCATATACCATGGTAAAAGACCATCGTACAGGTGAAGAAACAGGGAATGTCAATGCGGTGATGGATGGTGCGATTGATAACTTTATGAGTGCCTATCTGACATGGATACACAACTAAAAGGAGCATACGGACTTTGAAAGAAATCAAAATTACACAAAACGAACAAAATCAAAGACTGGATAAATATTTGATAAAATATTTCAACAAAGCACCAAAAAGCTTTGTATATAAAATGCTCCGCAAAAAGCGGATTAAACGCAATGGCAAAAAAGCAGAGGGTGGCGAGATGCTTTTGGAGGGGGATACCCTCCAACTGTATCTGGCAGAAGAAACCATGCAGGATTTTATGGAACAAAAAGCAGTACCTGTGGCAAAAAGACATTTTGGCATTGTGTATGAAGATGATGACTTGCTTGTTGTAAACAAACCAGCAGGGCTTTTGACACACCCTGAAACAGCGGCAGACAGAGAAACACTCATTGACCAAATATTGTACTATCTGTACGAAAAAGGGCAGTATACCCCAGATGCACAAAGCACATTTACACCTGCGGTATGCAATCGCTTGGACAGAAACACAAGTGGCATTGTCATTGCAGGCAAAACATTGCATGCAGTACAAGCTGTCAATGAGGCCATTCGCACAAAACATTTGGAAAAATATTATGTGACATTGGTTTCAGGTGTTGTAAAACAGGCAGGAGAAATCGACCTGTATTTGTCAAAAGATGAAAGCCGCAATCAAGTGCGTACAAGCACAACAGAAAAAGCAAGGTATCGTAAGGCACTTACAAAATACCGCCCTTTGGCAAATACCACAGATTGTACATTGCTGGAATTGCAACTGATTACAGGAAAAACACACCAAATACGTGCACATTTGCAGGCAATCGGTCACCCTGTTTGGGGGGATAGAAAATATGGCAATGGTGCAGTCAATACTGCACTGAAAAGCAAATTTGCCATATCCAATCAATGTCTGCATGCACAAAAAATCGTTTGGAAAGAAAAAGAGGGATTTCTTGGCTATTTGTATGGCAAAGAAATGAAAGCCCATTTACCAAAACAAATGCAGACAGTTTGTGATACGTTGTTTGGTGAACAGCAGCACTTCTGAACAGAAGAAGGAGTGAGATTTTTATGAAAGCAATCATATTGGCGGCAGGGTATGCCACACGCCTTTATCCTTTGACCATCAATACACCAAAGGCATTGCTTCCCATTAACAAAAAACCAATTATTGATTATATTGTGGAACAGCTCAATACCATTTCGGAAATTGATGCCATTTATGTGGTGACAAACAGTCGTTTTGCCAATGATTTTACAAATTGGGCAAAAACAGCACCTGGACAAATCCCCATTACAGTATTGGACGATGGTACCACCAGTGATGAAAATAAAAAAGGTGCTGTGGGAGATATTGGTTTTGTCATTGCACAAATGCATATTGATGATGAATTGTTGATTATTGCAGGGGATAATTTCTTTACTTACTCTTTGCAAGATTATGTGCAGTTTTATAGAGAAAAAGACCATGATTGTGTTTGCGTAAAAGAATGGCAAGACAAATCCATGTTGTCACAGTTTGGTATTGCATTGTTAGATGAAAACAGCAAAGTATTGGATATTGAAGAAAAACCAAAACACCCAAAATCAAATACAGCTGTATTTGCAACATATTTGTATAAAAAAGAAACAGTGCCTTTGTTCAAAGAATATTTGGACGCAGGCAACAACCCAGATGCGCCAGGGAATTTTCCTGCATGGCTGTATCATAAAAAAGATGTGTATGCTTACAAATTCGCAGGGGAATGTTACGATATTGGTACGCCTGATAGCTATCGGGAGGTTTGCCGATTGTATGAAACAAAATAAAAATAAGAAAAACGGTTTCTATCGCCATTTTTAGGCAGATGTGTGGCAAAAAAGCCAATACCACAAAAGGGATATCGTATATCTTTATAAGGAAATAATCATAGAAGAATACTTTGAAAATCAAAGTATTCTTCTATTTGAATTTTATCCATAAGTTTTTATGGGTGTCGGATTTTTAGAAAAAGAAAAAGGAGGCGGCGTGTACATGGAATGGTTGGAAGTGTTTGTGGAAACTTCTCAAATTGGACTAGAGCCTGTGGAGGGTGTGTTGTATCAATGCGGTTTGACAGGGCTGATGATACATGATGCAGATGATTTTACAGAGTTTTTGGAAAATCCAAACAGAGATTGGGATTATGTAGCCGATGAACTGGTAGAAGAAAAACAAGAACAAGTCACAGGGATTACATTCTTTTTGCGTGACAATTTGTATGGCAGAGAGCAGCTTTCTCAAATCAAAGGGGCTTTGCAAGCTGTCAAAGAAACAGAAAAAGAATTAGACTTAGGCACTCTTGCATTGACACTGAAAAATGTTGCAGAAGAAGATTGGGCAAATAATTGGAAAAAATATTTTAAGCCTTTTCCTGTGGGTGAAAAAATTATGATAAAACCTTCTTGGGAGGAATTGTCTGCACAAACAGATAAAATTGTGTTGAAAATTGACCCAGGGCATATTTTTGGTACAGGTACACATGAAACCACACAACTGTGCATGGAATTGATTGAAAGCTATGTCAAAAAAGATGATATGGTGCTTGATATTGGTTGTGGTAGTGGGATATTGTCCATTGCAGCGTTGTTGCTTGAGGCAAAAGAAGCAGATGCTGTGGATATTGACCCAAATGCGATACAAATTGCTTATGAAAATAGCGACAGAAACGATATTCCGCGTGAAAAATATCACGTCAAAGCAGGCAATATATTGGAGGATGAAACATTACAGCAATCATACAGCGGCAAAAAATATGATTTGGTTGTTGCAAATATCGTTGCAGATGTGATTATTGCATTGACAAAACAAGTACCAGATTATATCAAAAATTGTGGTATATTCCTGTGCAGTGGTATTATCACAGAACGAAAAGAAGATGTGGTTGCAGCATTGCAGCAAACAGGATTTTCTGTATTGCAAATCAAAGAAAAAACAAGCTGGGTGGCAATCGCAGCAAGATATGAGGGATAAGAAATGCCAAAATTTTTTGTAACACCCCAACAAATCAAAGAAAATCAAATTATATTGACAGGTGAGGACGAAAAACATATCAAAACGGTGTTGCGTGCAAAAGCAGGCGATATGCTAACCGTATGTGATGGTTTGGGTATGGATTATACATGTCGTATCACAGATTTTTCTGATGGTGTGGTGACAGAAGTGGTGACAAAAGAAATTTGTGATGTAGAACCAAAAACAAAAATCACACTGTATCAAGGGCTACCAAAAGGCGACAAAATGGAATGGATTATTCAAAAATGTGTAGAATTGGGTATTGAAAAAATTGTGCCTGTTTCTACAGAACGTGCCATTGTCAAATTGGATAAAAAAGAAACAAAAAAAATAGAGCGTTGGCAGAAAATTGCAGAGGCAGCAGCAAAACAAAGCGGTCGTGGTATCATTCCGCAAATCGGGAAAAAAGTGCTGACATTTGGCGAGGCAGTGGCACAAGCTAGCACATTAGATGGTGCAATTATTCCATATGAAAAAGAAACCGAAAGAGGTATTCGAGAATTTGTATGTGATTTTTCTGGAAAAAGTATGGGCATGTTTATTGGGCCAGAAGGTGGTTTTTCGGAAGCAGAAATACAACAAGCACAACAAAAAGGTGTATTGTCTGTGACACTTGGCAAACGCATACTGCGAACAGAAACAGCAGGTATGACCACACTCGCACTGTTGTTGTATGAATTGGGTTAAAGGAGGTATGATGATGATTTATTTTGACAATGCAGCAACCACAAGAGCATTGCCAGAAGTGGCAGAAAAAATGACATATATGCTTTGTGAAAATTTCGGAAATCCCGCATCTGTAAGCGTGATGGGGTTGGAGGTGGAAAAAGAAATTCGCAAAGCTGCAAATATATTGGCAAATGGTATTCGTGCCAAAGAAGAAGAAATATTCTTTACCAGTGGTGGAACAGAAGGCGACAACTGGGCGATATATGGCACTGCTGAAGGGTATGCAAGAGCAGGTAAACATTTGATTACCACAAAAATTGAACATCCTGCTGTGACAAATCCGATGAAAGCGTTGGAAGAAAAAGGATATGATGTCACATGGCTTTCTGTGGATAGCAAAGGGCATATCTCTATGGAAGAACTGGCAAATGCCATTCGTACAGATACCATATTGGTTAGTGTGATATTGGTGAACAATGAAACAGGTACCATACAAAATGCAGAACAAATTGGAAAGCTGATAAAAGAAAAAAATCCAAATACCTTATTTCATATTGATGCTGTACAAGCGTTCGGAAAATATCCCATTGATGTACAGAAAATGAAAGTGGATTTGCTGACAATGAGTGGACATAAAATACATGGCCCCAAAGGCGTGGGTATGTTGTATATGCGAAAAGGGCTGAAAGTGCGTCCTTTGCTTTTGGGCGGTGGACAGCAAAAAGGACAACGTGCAGGTACAGAAAATGGTGCAGGCGTTGCGGCGTTAGGCGTTGCGGCAGATATGGCATTTCGTGGTATGCAAGAAAATATTGCCCATGTGAAAGAAGTCAAAAAGACATTGTTAGACGGGATATTGGAAATACCAGATACACAATTAAATGGCGATGATTTGGATACCGCAAGCCCTTATGTGTTGAATGTGACATTCAAAGGTGTACGTAGTGAGGTATTGCTGCATAGTTTGGAAAGCAAGGGAATTTTTGTTTCCGCAGGCTCTGCTTGTGACAGTAGAAAGAAAATTGGTAGCCCTGTGCTGACAGCAATGGGTTTGCCATTTGAAGAAATCGAAGGTGCTGTGCGTTTTAGTTTTTGCCGTTACAACACAGTGGAAGAAGCAAAAGAATGTTTGCAGGTACTCAAAGAAACGGTGCCATTTTTACGCAGAATGAACAGACCAAGATAAAAACAAATAAAGGAGAAAAAGTATGGCAGAAAAAGTATTGCTTGTAAAATTTGGTGAAGTTGCCATGCGTGGGGATAATCAGTATATTTTTATCAACCGTTTGATATTGGCAATTAGAAGAAATTTAGACCCTGTGGGGAATTATTATGTGGTGAGAGAACCAGGACGCTTGATTGTAGAAGACAGAGGCGGCGAAATGGATTATGACACCGTTATTCCAAGAGTAGAACCAATATTTGGTTTGGTGGGGCTTTGTCCCGGTTTGAAATTGGACGAAATGTCATTGGAAACATTGAAAAAAGATGCATTGGCACATATGCAGGAAATGTATGGCGATAAACCTATGACATTCAAAGTCAATGCAAGACGTTCCAATAAGGGATTTGAAGCACGTTCTCAGCAAATTTGCGAAGACGTGGGCGAATATATTTTAGATAATATGCCAAATATGAAAGTAAATGTAAAAACACCTGATGTTGTGTTGTATGTGGAGGTCAGAAATCGTATTTATATGTATTCCAAAGTCATCAAAACATATGGTGGTTTGCCTTATGGTAGCTCTGGCAAAGGCGTTTCATTGCTTTCTGGTGGTATTGATAGCCCTGTTGCAACTTGGATGATGGCAAAACGTGGCGTTGAAGTGGAAGGTGTATATTTCCATAGCCCCCCGTACACCAGCGAATGGGCAAAACAGAAAGTCATTGATTTGGGCAAACGCATTGCAGACTTTACAGGCTCTTTTAAGTTGTATGTTGTGCCATTTACAGATTTACAGTTGTATTTGCTCGAAAACGTGCCACATGACAAGCTGACAATTCATTTGAAACGTGCCATGATGCGTGCCGCAGAACAAATTGCTGTTAAAGATGGTGCTTGGAGTTTGATTACAGGGGAAAGTGTGGGACAAGTGGCAAGCCAAACCATGCAAGGCATTTATGCTATCAATGCGGTTTGCAATATGCCTGTACTGCGTCCTTTGGCAGGTATGGACAAACAGGAAATCATTGATATTGGTACAAAAATTGGGACTTATGATATTTCCATTCGTCCATATGAGGATTGCTGTACTATATTTGTGGCAAAACACCCACAAATCAAACCAAGATTGCATGTGATTGAACGTATCGAGAGCAAACTGACAGATTTAGACAAACATATTGATGAAGCAGTACAAAAAGCGGAAATCATAGAACTTTAGAAAATAAGAATATCCCATATTTGGGATATTCTTATTTTTTTGTCATATGACAAAACAGTTGAGAAATACGGTATTTTATGCTATACTATATCATTGCAATATGCATTTGAAACAGATAAAGGAGGCGATACCATGTCGGAACATACTTTCGATGTGGCAACAAATATTCGCATGACAGAGCAACTGCAATGTCATATGTTGGCGTTGCTTTCTGATTTTTTTACAGGTATGCATGAAAATGTATCAAAATCGGAACAGGCTGAAATATTGGCTGATATGGAAGTTGCATTGTTTTTGATGGCGAAACGATTGGGTATTTCAAAAGAAATGTTGGACAGAAAAGCAATGTCTGCCATAAAAGCAGCATTGCTCAAAACAGATAATTCTTTTTGGAAAGAAGATTTATTGCACGTTTTATATGCAATGGAAAAAGAATGAACAGTCATGGAGGCTGAATTATGAACCAAAAACAAAAAAAAGATACAAAGATGGGCAGTGGTAGGATATTGAATATTGCAATCTGTATCATATTGGTTGTGGTATGTATGGTGTTAGATGTGCGTGCTGGTATAGGGGCATTTGTGGGCATACTTACAAGTATGTTTTTTTGCCCGTATTCCAAAGATTTATTGTGGGAACATCAACAGCCTGCACAAGAACAAAATCGTTTTTTAGACACAGCCGTATTGCGAGAGAATTTTTCGATACCACAAAATTTGCCTTTGCCGTATGCAGTACTTGACATACGAGGCAGATTGATGATGTCAAATGAACAGTTTGCAAATGTGTTTCCGCAGCCAGAAGATGCAAAAGAAATGATTGATATGCTTTTGAAAACAAGCGGTGGCGGAGAAGTGCAGAGCGTTGCGGTGGGCGAAAAATATTATCAAGCGGCATTAAACCATTGTGATGTCATGGACAAAAGTGGTGCAGTGGGTACAGTGTTAACACTGATTATGTCAGATGATACAGAAAAACATCAGCTCAGACAAAAATTGCAAGCAGATGAAACCGTTGTGGGTATGATATTGTTAGACAATTACGATGATGTGTTGGATAGCATTGATGAAAACCGTTTACCCATATTGTCAGCTTTGATAGATAGAAAATTGCATCAGTTGGCAGTCAATTATCATGGTTTTGTCAAAAAATTGGAAAAAGACCGTTATATTTTCCTGCTTTCCAAAGGCGATTTGGAAAAATGCAAAGAAAAGAAATTTGAGCCATTTCAAGAAATCAAAGAAATTTCTGTTGGAGAACATATCCCAGTAACATTTAGTATTGGCATTGGTATTGGTAGTGGTTCTTTGGCAGAAGCCATGCAAAATGCAAAAGCAGCGATAGATTTGGCTTTGGGGCGTGGTGGCGACCAAGTGCTGATTAAAGATGGTGAAAAATATTTGTTCTATGGCGGCAAAAGCGGCGAGATACAACGAAATGCAAGAATTCGTGCCAGAGTAAAAGCAGATGCTTTGATGGAATTGATGGCAGATGCTGCGGATATACTGGTTATGGGACATAGACAAGCGGATTTGGATAGCCTGGGTTCTTGTATTGGTATTTATGCTATGGCAAAAAGTGTTGAAAAAAAATGTAACATTGTCATGGATAAAATGAGCAAAGGCGTAGAAAGACTTTGCGAAAAAATGGACGAAAGCGGAAAATTCAGTGGTGTGATTATCAATGGTACAGATGCTATGCGTATGATGAGTGACAAAACATTGGTTGTCATTGTGGATACGCATAGAGAAACGATGGTGGATAGTCCACAAGTATTGATGGCAGCCAAAAAAATTGTGGTGTTTGACCATCATAGAAAAAGTACCGATTATATTGACCAGGCGGTACTGATGTACCATGAACCATATGCCTCATCTACATCGGAACTGATTACCGAAATGATACAGCATATGGATAAAAAAGTAAAACTCAACCACATTGAAGCCGATGCATTATTGGCAGGCATTACCGTAGATACCAAAAATTTCTGTGTGAAAACAGGTGCAATGACATTTGAATCAGCAGCATTTCTGCGTCGAAATGGTGCGGACAGTATTCGTGTAAGATTGCTGTTTCAAAACGATATGGACGCTTATAAAGCAAAAGCAACGGCAGTGCGTGACGCTGAGCTGTTCCGTAAACATATTGCCATTTCTGTTTGCCCTTCTGATGTGGAAAATTCCACATTGATTGCAGCACAGGCAGCAGACGACCTGATGAATGTAACAGGGATACAGGCTTCTTTTGTATGCTGCAAAGTGGAAGATACCATTTATGTGAGTGCCAGAAGCTTTGGCGAAATCAATGTGCAAAGAGTGATGGAAAAATTGGGCGGCGGCGGTCATTTGACGGTTTCTGGTGCACAGCTTGTGGGTTGTAGCACAGATGAGGCAAAAGAAAAAATACGCAATGCCATTGTAGAATATTTGGAGGAGGAAGCATAAACATGAAATTGATATTATTAGAAGATGTAAAAAGTGTTGGTAAAAAAGGGGAACTCATCAATGCCAGTGAAGGGTATGCAAGAAATTTCTTGTTGCCAAAAAAATTGGCTGTAGAAGCAACAAAATCCAATTTAAATGACTACGAATTGAAACAAAAATCAGAAGCAAAACGCAAACAAGAAGAATTGGAACACGCACAAGAAGTGGCAAAAGTACTCAATGATAAAGTTGTGACCATTAAAGTAAAAACAGGGGAAAATGGAAAATTGTTTGGTTCTGTAACAAACAAAGAAGTTGCAGAAGAAATTATCAAACAAACAGGCATGGATTTGGATAAGAAAAAAGTTTCTATTGGCGACCCCATCAAAATGTTGGGCGAACGTACCGCAGTGATTAAATTGCACCCAAAAGTAACAGCAGAAGTTGCGATTAAAATTGTGGAAGCGTAATAGATAAGGAGGCGGCAAAGCATGGAACAACAGAATATGTCTGCGGAAACATTCCAAAATGTGCCGCCTCATGATGATGCGGCAGAATTGGCAGTGCTGGGGGCAATGTTTTTGGACAGAGAGGCTGCCTCTTTGGCATTAGAAGTGTTGCAGGGTGCAGATTTTTACCGTCCTGATAATCGGCAGGTATTTGAAGCGGCAGCAGAATTGTATCATAGTGGTGTGCCTATTGATATGATTACAGTCAAAAATAAGCTGGAAGAAAAACAGGTATTTGAACAAATTGGTGGTGTTTCCTTTCTGGCGAGTATTTCCACAGCCGTAGGCAGTTCTGTAAATGTGCGGCATTATGCTGCCATTGTGGAAGAAAAAGCAGTTTTGCGAAGACTGATACAGGCAGCAGGAAATATTTCCCAAATGAGTTATGAGGGAAAAACAAATATCAATACCATTATGGATACAGCGGAAAAAAGCATATTCGATATTATGCAAAACCGCCATTCTGACCAATTCCATCATATTCGAGATATTGCGGTAGATTCTATTGAAAAAATAGAAGATATTTACCATTCTAAAGGAAAATTGACAGGTGTTCCAACGGGTTTTGTCGATTTTGACCAAAAAACAGCAGGTTTGCAAAAATCAGACTTGATATTGTTGGCAGCACGTCCCTCTATGGGGAAAACAGCATTTGCTTTGAATATCATTCAAAATGCAGCAATACGAAGCAATGTACCAACAGCGGTATTTTCGTTGGAAATGAGCAGAGAACAGCTTGTAAACAGAATGCTTTGTTCTGAGGCGATGCTTGACGCACAAAAATTGCGTACAGGAGAACTTGCAGACAGCGATTGGACAGACCTTATTCAAGCGATGGGCCCTTTGTCACAAGCCCCGATATATATTGATGATACACCTGGTGTGACGCCTATGGAGGTACGTTCCAAATGTCGCCGCTTGAAAGTAGAAAAAGGGCTTGGATTGATTGTGATTGACTATTTGCAGTTGATGAATGGCAATGGCAGAACAGACTCTCGTCAGCAGGAAATTTCTGAAATTTCACGTTCTTTGAAAGCCATCGCAAGAGAAATGGAAGCACCTGTGATTGCCTTGTCACAGCTAAGCCGTGCTTGTGAACAACGTGCTGACCACCGCCCCATGCTTTCGGATTTGAGAGAGTCAGGAGCAATCGAACAAGATGCTGATGTTGTGGCGTTTTTGTATCGTGATGAATATTACTTCCCCGATACGGAAAAGAAAAATCAAGCAGAATTGATTATTGCAAAACAAAGAAATGGCCCAACAGGTACCGTGGATTTGACTTGGATGGGGCAGTAT
>JAHHTV010000039.1 GCA_020024395.1 Anaerotignum sp.
TCTTTGTATACACTTTGTGCCATTTCTTGTGGAACAGGCACTTGCTGATAGCTACCATTTTCGATATCATTTGGCAAAAGCACCCATTCTTCTTTCTCAGAAATATAATAATTCTGTTTTATGGCATCTTTTGCATAAACATTCAGTTTTTCTTCCAGTTGTTGTGGTTCCATGTTTAACAACTCTTGGATTGCAACATATTTCTGTCCTTGCAAATCCACATTGACACCTTTTGCTGTCAATTTGCCATCTACTTCCACATCCCAGAACAAAGATAAAAACTTTTTACCAAAATATCCTTTTGGGAAGTGTATCCGCACATGGTTTGGTTTTGGTATTTCTTCTTTTGGTGGTTCTGTTTGTTCTATATTTTCTGTTTGTGGTGCTTGTCCTTCTGTTGTTTCTTGTTCTGCTTGTTGTTGTTCTTTTGGTGGCTGTTCAGACATTTGTTCTTCTTTTGGCAATGCATCTGGAAATGATTGCAGTTGTTCCAAAGCAAATGTTTGCAAATCATCATTCAGACTTTTTTCATAACTCATATCATTCAAGCCAACAATGACAGGAATTTCTGCGGTATACATTCTTTCTCCATCTTTTCCTTCCATATGTTTAGATGCCATAACAGGTTTTGTATTATCCCCTGTTTTGATTGTCACCAAACGTTCTGTACTATCCCAAATTACCTCTGTTGCAAAATAATCAGAAAGCACATTTTCCGAAACATACAAACAGGTATTGATGGTTTCTGGTTCTCTATCTAATGTAATATCATAACCATTTAGCTGTGCTTGTTGTGTACCACGATACAACAATAATTTTTTCCCATGAAAAGAAATTTCTGTTGCTTTTTTGTTTGTATCCCACTTGACACTGCCGCCCAAACCTTCTACGACATTTCGCACAGGCAAAAGCAATACCTTATCTTCATCATAATAAATTGGCATATTTTCCATATTTTCTAATGTAGTGGTATCTCCTGCTTGTGGTAGCTGTATGGGAATTTGTGGTTCTTCTGCCACTTCCATTTCCACTTCTTTTTGTTTTGTCAATTCCATAGAAAGTGCAATCGTTCCACTAATCATAGCCGCCGCTGCAATCACAACAACGGTTAATTTTTTCCAACCCATATTATTTTACCTCTTTCCGCTTTGTTATTCAGCGGATTATACCATAAAATACGAAAAAAAGCAACGCAATGATACTATCGTTTGTTTATACTTTAATCTATTTCAAATTTCAACACATTACCATTGACTGCATCTATATCACATTCATATTCTACCGCACCTTGTCGAAATTCGATTTCATACACTGCATATCCATCATCATAATCAAATTTTATTTTCATACCACTAACACTGTTTGCAGAAACACCCGCTTGTGCCAATGCAATCTGTTTTGCTTTTGCTTCGCCAATATATTGATTTTGTTGTGGTGCGGGTGCAGGTGCTTGTTGTGCGGGTGCAGGTGCGGGTGTCTGTGGTGTAGGTGTGGGTGCTTGTGGAACATATTGTTCTGCATCATAGTCAAAGCCAATGATACTACCATTTGTTGCATTGATTTCATAGTCATACTCTTTGTTGCCATGATAAAATTCCACTTCATACACTGGAACACCATCGTCCCAATCTTGCTTCACAAACAGAATTTGTGTTTCTTTTGCAGAAACACCTGCATGTTGTAATGCAATTTCTTTTGCTTTTGCTTCACCAATATATTGATTTTGTTGTGGTGTTTGTGGCACTGGTGTTTGTGGTGTATAATATTCCGCATCATAGTCAAAACCAATGATATTGCCATTTGTTGCATTGATTTCATAATCATACTCTTTGTTGCCATGATAAAATTCTACTTCATATACTGGAATACCATCTTCCCAGTCCAATTTCGCAATGATAAATTTTGTTTCTTTTGCAGGAACATTTGCATGTTGCATCGCAATTTCTTTTGCTTTTGCTTCAGAAATATAATTTGCACCAGAAATATCTGCAAGCATTGTGTTGTAGTTCATTTCGTTGATATTATCTATAGTATCTGCGATATTTTCTGTTATGGTATCATCATATTCATAATATACAATATCACGAATATCTATTTTATTTGTTTGTACCATCTGTGATAATTCTTGTATACTCATAGATGCCATTTGTTCCATTGTGACTGTCGGAATTTTTTGTGCTAAGTTATACAAAAATACTGCTTTCCCATAAGAAATACCATTTTGTTTTGCAAATGCCACCAAATCCTCTTTGGTATCCGAAATGGTCTGATTGTATACCGTTGCTGTCACATTGTAATTTGCCAATGCATCATTGATATCTGACACAACCACAGAACGCAACGCATCTGCTTTTTGCTGGTCTTTGTTCTGCACGCTCACCAACACATTGGCATTATCTACAGACAAATATCCATGTTTTATCATAGAACCTGTCAATGCATTGACTGCAACATTCAAATCCACATTTTTCAAATCCATATTATCCAGTATAATTTCCCCATCTTGGTTTAATGCTTCCACACGTTTGACTTTTTCTGATTGATTTGTCACCAATTCTACACTTGGGTTTACATCAATGACAATCAAAGAATTACCTGTTGCACGCAATGCCCCAAACATGACTACAATTGCCAAACACGCCGCAACCAAACTACCACCTAATATTGTTATTTTCTTTTTACGTTCCATATTCCTATCCAACCTTTCTTCTGGTATGACAGTGGCAGAAGCAATTTTATCAAACACATCCGGCATCAAATCCTCAACCGCATTTTGTAGGCAATTTTTGATTTTTTGTTCGTCCATGTGTTTTATTCTCCTTTCTGCAAATACTGCTTCATTTTTTTTAATGCACGATTGTTTTTGGAAAGCACCGTAGATAATGGCAATTCCAAAATTTGTGCAATCTCCCTGTGTTTTAGCCCACTCAAAACATGTAACATGACAATGCGTCGTTCTTCATCTGTTAATATGGAAAACGCTGCTTCCAATACCACACGGTTTGTATTGTCTTGCACATACTGCAATGTATTTTCCATCATGTTTTGTTCTATGCATTGGTTTTTTTGATTTTCCCGCAATTTCATCAAACAAAAATTGCGTGTCATGGTCAATATCCATGCCATAGGTGTTCCTCTGGGCTGATACAGATGTGCAGCAGAACGAATTTTTAAGAACGTGTCCTGCAATATATCTTCTGCGTCCTGTTTATTTTTCAACATCGAAAGTGCAAAACCAAATACTGCATATCCTGCAATGTCATACAAACAACGTAATGCTTCCATATCACCTTGTGCAATACGATAAAACAAATCCTCATCTATGATTTTCATTTTTGAGCGTACATTTTTTACCGTATCATATTGCAATGCCATACAAAATAAACACATATTGTTCCCCTTTCATAAAGTATAATGTTATACAACGTCATTTTATTGCATTGATTTTTATTTTTTATAATTTTTTTTGATAATGCTATATCTTTTTACAAACAAAAAAGGGGACACTTTTCTTTTACAAAGTATGCCCCTCTTTGTTTTTTGCTTTATGTTTCACTTACCCCTTGTATGTATAATATCAATTTTGTAATCCAGCCTTTTTCTTTTTTTTCTGTTGTAGAAAGGACAATACATTGGGCATCTTCATTCCATTTAATATTTGTTTGTGTCATAATTGCCAAATCCCGCAATTTGTAGTAAGGTATCTGGTCTTGTATGATATATTCCACATCAAACATATCTTTTTGATATTTGATTTGTATATTGCCCTGTGTATGTTCTGCACCATCTAATATTGGTGGCAAAGCGATATCTTTTTTTATTTGTCCCAATACTGTTTTTGCATCTTCTGCATTCAAGTAATAACTTCCTTCTTGATACAAACCTTGGATATCAAAAAATGTTTTGCCACTTTGCACAGAAATATCATCTAATCGTAATTTAGGTGTTTGTTGTACTTCATGCCATGGGTTTGCAGGGTCTGGGTCTGTTGGATCCCACCCTCTGCGTTTGATATCTGTAGTATCCAAATGTGGTGGTTGTTGTGGTATCAAAGGCAATGGTGCATCACTTCTGACCATACACACAGTCGTTCCTTTTGGACAATTATCATAAATCCATTTTGCGTCAGCCGCAGTCAAACGCACACACCCCATAGAAACAGATGTCCCCAATCTGCCATATTCTTCATACTGCAAAGAACCTTTATCATTCATTTGCAAATATGGTATGGAATGAAACAATATATGTCCTGTAATTCTAGTGGCATATTGTCCATACACATCACCAAACAATGGTCGCCATGCATATTTATCTGATGTACGAAATGTACCTGTTGGCGTTGTCCCCCCCACAGAACATATAAACACACGGTCAGGTATTGTATAATTCCCCTTGTTGTCTTTTCGATATACCGTAACTGCATTTTGTGTCAAATTTACTTCCAATAAATAGGGATATTCTGCAGCTTGTGCCTTTTGTGGCACTTGCCAAAAGAAACATAGCACCAAAACAACACAGAACCAAGAAAATATTTTCTTCATGTCATTTTCTCCTTTTTTCAAATTATATCAACTATATTCTACCAGATTTATCCATCAGAAGCAATGTTTTACCATTTTACAAAATATAGATACAGCATATCACATATTACGATTTTTTGGCGGATAGAAATTGTCATTTGATGCAGAACGACCAATTCTGAATTTTTTCACATCTGGCAAACTGATATTCACATTACATACCATTCTAATCAGCCATATAAAAAAGAATAATACAGAAAGCGGTATGACACAAGATGTCACAATCATCACAGCCAGATATTCAATCGTTTCATTGATGAAAGCGGTTGCTTTATCCACTGCATTTGTGACACCATCTTTCACATTTGCAATCACATTAGAAATCCGAAAACCTTTTGTTTCTTCTTCTACACTTTCTGCGATTTCTTCTGTAGACACAACTGCATTTTCCGCAGAATAATGATATGTATTTTCAATCATATTGGACACTTGCACACTCATAGGCACTGCCAAAAATGAGGCAAGCCCCAATGTCATCAATTTTTTGATAATGGTATAAAATGCTGGATTTTTGAAAAATATGTTTGCAATATACAACCCACAAGAAACAGGAACAAAAATCACAAATGTAATAAAACCTGTAATAATCAACAAATATTTTTCTATATAAATCGCACACATCACCAAAAGAAACCAACTGCTTAAATCCATCAGTCTTTCTGCCAGTGGCGCCCCTACATCACCTGGTATCACAGTAATGGCAGTTGATATACTGGTAGATGCCGCAGTCAACTTCATCACATCTGCATTTTTTGCATCTAATGCCTGTATTGTTTTTGCATGAAAATCTGGTGACATTGCAATTTTTGACAAAACAAATATCGAAATCAATGCAATCACAATCGGAATAACCACCTTCACCCATCTATGCATCTGTATGCCTTCTATTCTATTCATAAAATTCCCCTTTCTGTATGCCACAATACTTTACACAAAACAATTTTCTATTTTAACATAGTAAGGATACAACAACTACTTTCCCATAGCAAGAAAAAAAACGAATTTCTTTGTTTTTTGTCACTTTATGGCAAAATAAAAACACCATATCAAAAAGATATGGTGTTTTATTCCATGGAGATGAGGGGAGTCGAACCCCTGTCCGAAAACCTATCCATAAGAACTTCTCCCATCACAGTCATTCTATTGTCATTCCCTCGTCACACCGCCGAATGACAGGCTGTGCAACTTGGTAGCTTCATAAATCTTTTTTTGCCGCAAAGCTTAGGCAAAAAAGTGCCTCGCAAAGTCGATGCCAAACTCTCCGACTGCGAGAAATCGGAGGTTGACAGCTGCCGCAATTAGGCAGCGTATGCTAATTTATTATTGTCGTTTCTTTTTAGAAAATTTTCCAGCTTGTTGATGCAGTTCACTGGTCTGCAGATGGCTATTCCTACTTTCAAGACCCCCGTCGAAAACCATTACATCCCCGTAATGCGACAATATCTTATAAAGTAAGATTTCTAATTTTGAATTCTTTTTCTGCTTGTCGTCTTTGGTCATTTTTGGCAATGGTTTCTCTTTTGTCATAGAGTTTTTTACCTTTTGCCAAAGCAATATCCACTTTCACATAACTTCTGTCAAAATACACTTTCAGTGGTACCACAGTATAACCTGCGGCTTGCACTTGTGCTGCGATTTTGCGTATTTCATTTTTGTGTAAAAGCAAACGTCTGACACGCAGTGGGTCTTTGTTGAATATATTGCCCTGTTCATAAGGGCTGATATGCATATTGTATAAAAAGGCTTGCCCATCTTCTATGCGAATGAAACTTTCTTTTAAACTGCATTTTCCAGCACGCAAACTTTTGACTTCTGTTCCCGCCAAAGAAATGCCTGCCTGATACACATCTTCAATAAAGTACTCATGATATGCTTTTTTATTTTGGGCAATCAATTTTTTGCCGTTTCCTTTCGCCATGGTCTGCACCTTTCCTTCCAACCGCTGTTTATGCTTACCGTAATGATTATATCATATTTTTTGAAAAATGCAAATGACGTTTGTGTTACAAATCATTTCAAAATTATGACAAAACGCATCACATTTTTACATCGCAGTCTGAAATATACCAGACTGCGATGTACATAGTTTATTCTTCTGCAAAAACAAAGTCAATGGTACCCATTTCTTTGGAAACTTTGGCAACCATCACTTCCACAGTATCCCCTAAACGATATGTTTTTTTGCTTTTTCTGCCTGATACGAGCATATTTTTTTCATCAAACTCGTAATAATCATCGTCCATTTGTGTCAGTGCAACCATACCTTCCACAGTATTGGGTAATTCTACAAAAATTCCCCAACTTGTCACACCAGATATAATGCCTTCGTAATATTCCCCAACTTTGTCCATCATATACTCTACTTTTTTCAGATTGTCAGTATCTCTTTCCGCTTCATCTGCAATGCGTTCTCGTTTCGAGCAATGTGCTGCAATTTCTGGCATTTTGCGTCGTAATGTTTCTTCTTTTTTGCCATTCATTTCTCCTGCCAATATCATTTTAATCAAACGATGAATTTGCAAATCGGGGTAACGGCGAATGGGAGAAGTAAAGTGGCAATAATATTTTGCTGCCAAACCAAAATGTCCCTGATTATCTGCGGTATATCTTGCCTGCATCATACTACGCAATACCACACGGGTAATGACTCTTTCTTCTGTTTTGCCTTCTATTTCAGACAACACTTTTTGTATTTCTCTTGGGTGTAATTCTCCATCTTTTTTCTTCACATGATAGCCGAACCCACGCAAAAACTGCTCCATTTTTTCTGTTTTTTCTTCATCTGGTTCTTGGTGAGAGCGGAACACAAAAGGCACTTCCTGCCAAAAGAAATTTTCTGCAATCGTTTCATTACATACTAGCATAAATTCTTCAATCAAATTTGTAGCAATGCTTCTTTCATAAGGACGAATATCAATGGGTTTACCGTTTTCGTCCAATATAATTTTCGATTCTGGCAAATCAAAATTCACAGACCCTCTTTTTTTCCTTTTTTCTGCCAATACCATACGCAAATTGTTCATATTTTGTAACATTGGCACAATTTCTTGATACTTTTCTAGCAATGTAGGTGTTTCATCTTCTAATATTTCTCTTACCGCCGTATATGTCATACGATAATCAGATTGAATTACAGAATTTACTACTTTATGGTCAAGCACCTGTCCTTTTTGGTCAATTTCCATAATACAGCTTAGTGCCAATCTGTCTGTATTTGGATTTAGAGAGCAAATACCATTGCTCAATTTGTGTGGCAGCATTGGTATCACTCTATCCACCAAATATACACTGGTGCCCCTTCTGTATGCTTCTTTGTCCAGTTCTGTATTAAATTTCACATAATGCGAAACATCTGCAATATGCACACCCAATTCAAAATTACCATTTGGCAACATTTGCAAAGAAACAGCATCATCCAAATCTTTGGCATCTTCACCATCAATGGTAATTGTCAGCATATCCCGCAAATCTTCTCTGCCCATTTTATCTTCTTCTTTAACTTCTGTTTCCAAATGTTCAATTTCTTGATATACTTCTGTTTCAAATTCTACTGCCAAATCATATCTTTTAATCACAGATAATATATCCACACCTGGGTCATTGATATGTCCCAATATTTCTATAATTTTCCCTTCTGGATTTCTGCGGTCTGCGCCATAATCTGTAATTTCCACAACCACTTTATGCCCTGTCACAGCCCCCATTGTCATCTCTTTTGCAATAAAAATATCTTTTGCAAATTTTTTATCATCTGCAATCACAAAGCCATATCCTTTTACTTGTTCAAAAAGTCCCACAATGCGACTGTTTGCTCTTTCCAACACTTTTATGATTGTACCTTCTGCTTTTTTGCCATCACTACTTTTTTGTATCACTTTGTAGAGCACTTTATCTTTTTGCATTGCACCATTTGTTTCAGATGCAGGAATAAAAATATCATTTCCACCTTCATCTGGTGTCACAAAACCAAAACCCTTTGCATGGCTCAAAAATGTACCTATTGCCATTTGTAATGCTTTTGGTGCAGATAATTTTCCTCTTTTTGTTTCAATGATTTTACCTGCTGCAATCAATTCTGTGATAATTTGTTCAAATTCTTCTTTGTCTGCATCAGGCACAGATAACACAACCCGCATTTCCTTTCGTTTCAACGGGATATAATCTGTACTTTCCATATACGCCAATATTTTTTGTTTTCGTTCTTGTAAAATGTCGTCTTCCATCATTATAACCTCCCGTTTTTTCATGATTTGATAAAAAAAGAGATGCACTTCTGCATCTCTTTTTCGAGTTTACTTAATCAAATTGATTGCCAATGCAATCAACATAAATAATGCACCACCGATTTTTGTATATCTTTCCAAAGCACCTTCCATAGAGCTTGCTTTGTTTTTGCTCCAATATGTGTCACCACTGGCATTGCCACTCACAGCGCCCAAACCTGCAGAACGTTTGGATTGCAGTAATATAATAATGCAGAGCAAAAAAGATAACACCGCCAATACTACGGTTAATGCAATACGAATTGTTGCCATGATTTCAAAACCTCCTGTATCATTTGCTTTTTCTCAAAAAAGCCTTTCTTACATAAAAACAAGTATTCATATTGTAACACACTCATGAAATGCCTGCAAGTCTTTTTTCAAATCTTTTTGTGATAAATAGAAAAATCCACAAAAGGAATTTCACCATGTGACCAATTTCCGCTTTTCAAACCATCATGTGTCATCACTGCCACATCTGCATGTGTATTTTTATTCAAATCCACACAAAACACAATATTTGCAGGTATCAAATTCCGCCAAAACATCAAAATTTCATTTTGTTTTTCTTTTTGACTTAATTCTAGTGCAATACACAAATGATATTTTGCATAATCCATATCCACTTGATAATTTCCTACCCCACAATATCCATCTAACCAATCACACAATATCCATAAAGTATATGGTCTATGATTGTTCCATTTTGCCAAAATCAAGCTACGCAATGTTTCTGTATCTTCTTTTTGCAACACTTGCAACCCCATCATTTCAGCACGTCTCAGCAATCCTTTTCTTGTTGCTGTTTGTATCCATTGATTTGCTTCTGTATCACATTTTGCTTTTTCCATATCTGCCAGTATCACGCTTTCCACATTTCCCAGCTGTTGTAGTTCTTTCAATTCTGCCATCATAGGTGGTAAATATTTTATATATCTCTTTTCTGCCATCAAACCACCTCAACCGCTGTCAACTTTGGAACTTCATAAGGTTGTAGCTGTAAATTTCCGCTTTGCTGATTGATGGTGCAGTTTTGCACGTCCAATACCCCTTCCACATGTAATGTGGCTGATTCCAAATAACTACTTCTAACCACCACATAATTTGTATCTGCCCAACCTTTTCGCAATTCCAATAAATATTCTTCTATTTTTTGTTTGATTTGCAACTTTGCTTGCTCTTGGTCTGCATCACTTTGCCAAGTAATGTTCATTTTGATTGTACAACCCACTTCTGTCACACCCACAACTGTCACCTTGTGTCCAATGGGTGCAATACCATTTCCCAAACCATTTGTCTGTGGGTCAATTTGATTTTGTAGCTGGCTTAATTCTTCTGTAGATGGTGTCTTAAATCCTTGGTCAATAATCACCAGTTTCACTGTACCCCCGCCTTGCCAAACAGGCTCTACTTTCACACCACCCACATTTTGCATTGCCCCCACTTTCTGTTTATAATCTGCCACATTTCCCCCAAATGCCTCTCCTGAAAAACTTTCTATATATCTTTTTCTTAATATATCATCGCTTTCTTCGTCCTCACCATCTGTACGCAATTCTGTCAATGTTGCTTGTGCCAACCCCTCCAAATGAGATACAGGTAATAATGTACCTAAATAGCTGTTTCCGCACGCCCCTGCTGTTTCACATTCCAATACATATCTTTTTCCATCTTCTGCCAAAAACAGTACTTGATAATAATATTCTTCCAGAAAAAAACGGGTTCCTTTTTGCAAAGTATACGTTTCGCCATCCTTGTTTGTAAATGTGCCATAAAATGTTGCTTTAACTGCGGGTTTTCTAAAAATTCCTCTTTCTTGACAACGCCTTGTCAAATCCATACCTGTTGCTGTATCTGCAAATGTGCGATTTTCTAACATTTGTAATTCACTGTAAAATATTGCTGTTTCTGCCGCATTGGGTGCCATTGCATCATAAATGACACTGCCTTGTCTTTTATCTCTTTTGTCATCTATCATAGCCAGCTTTTTTTCCATCAACGCTTCATAGCTTTCATACATATTACACACTCACCATCCTTTTTTCTTCCCAACTGCCATATATCGTTTGCACATCAAACATCACCATCAAATGATTTTTATTATGTGTAAATCTAAAATTTGTGACACTTTCTATTCTATCATCACTACATAATGCTTCCACAATTCTCTGTTCCACTTCAGGTATCACATAACTCATAGGTTTTCCCCATAAATCCGAAAATTCCACACCATAATTCCAATCATATATCACATATTGATATCGTTCTGTATTCAATATTTTTTCCACAGCTTGTTTGATCGCTTCCAAATCATCCACACTGCCACGCAATTCTTTTTTTTCTTTTTTTATATGATATGTCAAAGATGGTTGTGTAACAAATTGTAATTGCTCTATTTTTAATATTTCATTTTGTGGTATCACGCCTTTCCCCCTTTCCATCTATCCATCACCATATATTGCTGCCCCCCGCCACATTGCCAAACCATCACTTTTTCCCCTTCTTTCAGTCCCACATCTCGTATCATACGATATTCAGACCAAGTGTCCCCTTCTCGTTCTGTCCAAGTTCTAATTTGTCCTCTTT